>NZ_JADYXJ010000007.1:0-189758 GCF_015864365.1 Pseudoalteromonas sp. SWXJ133 | reverse complement strand
ATCAAGTAACCAATGACTGAGCATAAAAATACCCTCATAATCAAAAGATGATAAGGGTATTGTGAAGCAACCAAAAGATCGGTCAACCGATCAAAAATACCTTAACTGATCGGTGTTAGCTGAAATAGCGGCTTTTTAACGTTTTTAAACTTTAAAGGTGAGTAATAAATCGTTCACCCTACGTGAACCTTCAACAAGTTCAGCAGCACCTTTTGCCACATTAAAGCTTAAACTTAAGTTGTTATCACCAAAGTCTTTAATTTGCGAAACATTATTACTAATGTCGTTACTAACCATTTGTTGCTCTTCTGCAGCGGATGATATTTGTATTGCCAAGTGAGATATTTCACTGATTTGGATAAAAATCCCCTCTAATTCAACTTGGGTTTTATCGGTTGTCAGCACACAATTATCGGCTTGTGCTTTAGTGCTTTGCATTACTTTGGACCAGCTAAATAAAGTGTCTTGTATTTCTTTAATAGAACTATGGATTTGTGTCGTAGCATTTTGAGTGCGTGACGAAAGAGTCCTTACCTCGTCGGCGACGACAGCAAAGCCTCGACCATGTTCTCCCGCTCTAGCTGCTTCAATCGCTGCATTAAGAGCAAGTAAGTTAGTTTGATCGGCAATTCCCTCTATTTCACTCATTACCTTACCAATCTTATCGGCTTCAGAGGCTAAGCTGGTGGCTGTGGTTGCAGCCTTTTCTACTTGAGAAGCTAAATCAGATACCATTTTACTATTATCTGCAATATGGTCTTTTATCTCAGAGCAACTTTGATGAGTGTTATTCACTTTATCAGCTGTTTGAGCCGTATTTACTGATATTTCACCAATGGTGGAGCTCATTTGAGTCATCGCTGATGCAATTTGTTCTAAACGCTCACCTTGCGAAGAAATGCCTTTTTCAGTAAGTGCTGATTGTTTATCTAGATCAGTCGCAATGCCATTAAAGCTTAATGTAGAGTCTTTCATACGGCCAAGAACCGTGCGCAATTTTGCGCTCAGCATTTGCTCTCTATAATCACTTATGCTGTGGGGTGTGTGGCCGCTGTAAATATAGCGAGAGACTGAATCGGCTTTTGCTTTTTGTTCACGTAATATTTTAGGAGTAACAATGAGTTCGTCATAATTTAGTGCAATAACTAAAGCGCAAACAAATAGGCTAATTGCAGCTATAGTGATTGATCCTGTGACTGCAAGAAAAATTAGCCAAAGTAATAGGCATATAAAAGTAATGCTTTGTCTTACTGTGGTGTGTTCTCGTAGATTAAATAATGACTTGTTGGTATTTATTTTGTTGTAAAGAGTTTGTGCACGTTGTTTAAGTTGAGAACTCGCTTTGGTTCTTACAGATTGATAACCAACAAGTCGGCCATGTTCAAAAATAGGAGTTACAAAGGCATCTACCCAATAATAACGGCCATCTTTACAACGGTTTTTAACCATGCCGCGCCACGAGTGTTCTTGTTTTAATGTTGCCCACATTTCTTTAAAGGCCGCTTTTGGCATATCAGGGTGACGAACAATATTATGATGCTGACCAATAAGCTCTTGCGCGCTATACCCGGCTATGGAACAAAACTCTTGATTGACGTACGTTATTACACCTTTGAGGTCGGTAGTAGAAACAAGCTCTTGTGACTCATCAAAGTATACTTCTTCATTTTTTAAGCTTTTATTATTGTGCATTATATTTATTATCATCCTTTATTGTTGCTGTCATTATATTGGTTACAATATATAAAGCAAAAAATAGTGTATTTCCTTTTATGCTCATAAGTTAAATAATTGTTTTTATTGATCTAGATCAAATTTAAATATCGGGTAGCTAAATTGAAGTTATTTTGAATAAGTTCCGGTCTGTTATTTAAGGCTTATATTTTGAGTATTTAATTTATACTTCAATACGCATTTAAAGCATTTGTATAATGCTCTGAGCAATGGCAATATTACGACTTAATATAATATTACGACTTAATATAATGATGTTGGTCATATCAAACACATATATTAAGTGGGTAGATAATTATGGGTTTTGAAAAATTATATTGTTCTTAGCAATTTATACCAGTTGCATTAAATAAGTGATCTATTATAGCGCTAAGAAAATAGCACAATAACAAGGCGAAATTATGACATGTAGTTGTTCTATATGAATAATTTCTGAGGCAGTGAGCGCGCTATTTAATGCGATAGAATGATCATATTTTCAATAAAATTGGTATTAATCTTGAGTCTAAGTAATTAGCCCCCATAACCTTATGATTAAGCCACGTGGCCCGAGGAAAGATTTTTTGACAACACATGATTTAGCTAACGCACTTGAAGCGTTATCAGTAAATGAGCACCAACATGCAGTTAAAGGCATTAAACGTGGCATAGAGCGAGAGTCGCTAAGAATACAAGATAATGGTGCAATATCACCTCAAGGTCACCCAAAAGGTGTGGGCAGTGCGTTAACTAACGGCCATATCACAACTGATTTTTCTGAGTCTTTACTTGAATTTATTACTCCAGTTAGTGAATCGTCAACGCAAACGCTTAAGCAATTAAAAGACCTTCAAAAGTTCACTCTAGAAAAAATGGGCGATGAACTACTTTGGCCCATTAGTATGCCGTGTTTTATTGAGCACCAAGACGATATAGTGCTAGCTCAATTTGGTAGTTCAAATACTGGTCAAATGAAAACACTATACCGTGAAGGATTAAAAAATCGCTACGGTAGTATGATGCAAGCAATTGCAGGTGTTCACTTTAACATTTCATTCCCAGATACGCTTTGGCAGTCACTTTATTCTTTACAAAAAAGCAATGCAAGCCTTCAAGATTTTATTTCAGAAGGTTACTTATCGCTTATTCGTAACTTTAAACGCGAACTATGGCTAATAAGTTACATGTTTGGCGCATCGCCAGCATTGTGTAACTCATTTTTGCAAGGGCGAAAAACCGACTTACCATTTAAAAAACTAGGTAAAGGCACGCTTTACTTAGAAGTTGGTACAGCACTGCGTTTAGGTAATTTAGGTTATACAAATAGCGCTCAGTCGTCACTACGCGTAATGTATAACTCGTTAGATGAATATGTAGCGGGCCTTAAAAAAGCAATCAACACACCATCAGAAATTTATGGTGATCTTGATGACTACAAGAGTGAAAACCCTAAGCAGTTAAATAAAAATATTCTGCAGATTGAAAACGAATTTTACTCGCCAATTCGTCCTAAGCGTAATGCGAAAAGTGGCGAAACGCCAACGGATGCATTGCTTCGAGCAGGCATTGAATACGTAGAAATTCGCGCATTAGACGTTAACCCGTTTAGCGAAGTTGGTATTGATATTGAGCAAATTCACTTTTTAGATGTGTTTTTAACGTATTGTTTATTAAAAGATTCAGCTCCAATGGATTGGAAAGAACAAGCACGTAGTACTGAAAATCTCGATACAGTAGTAAACCAAGGTCGAGAAGAAGGGCTAATGCTTAACTTTAATAACACACAGCGTAGCCTTCAGTCGTGGGGCGATGAAATATTTACCCAGCTTACAGATGTCGCTAAATGGATGGATAATGCTTATGGTGTTAACTATTACTCAGATACTATAAAGCGCATGGCAACGTGGATACATAATCCAGAGTTTACTTACTCTGGACGTTACGTGTCACAATTAAAAGAGTCTGGTTTAGACAACGGCCACTTTGCACTAGCATTGGCTAGTAAATATAAGCAAAGCCACGCAGACACTGACTACAGCGAGTTTTTAAAGCCTTGGCTGGAACAACAAGTTGTAGAGTCTAACGAAGCACAAGCTGCAATTGAGCAAGCAGATACCCAGTCATTTACCGCGTTTTTAGATGCGTATTTTGACGGTAAATAACCTTGGTATTTAGCAACTTTTAAGCAAAAAAAACGCAGCCTAAGTTGGCTGCGTAAATATATTCAGGGATGAATTAATGCTGTACTGCTGCATTCATTGAGTCAGACCCACACTTTATAAAAAAGTTCTGTGAGATCTTAGAAAAATGAAAAAAAATGCAATTATCCTATCTCTCGTCATTACTTTAGCCGGTTGTGCTACAGCACCTCCAAAGCAACCTAACGATTTATGTAAAATCTTTGAAGAAAAGCCAGATTGGTATTTCGACGCAAAAGATGCACAAGAAAAATGGGGTTCTCCCAAGCATGTACTTATGAGTATGATGTACCAAGAAAGCTCATTTAAGCATGATGCCGCTCCGCCTATGGAGTACTTCTTATGGATAATTCCTACCGGTCGCGCAAGTGATGCCTACGGTTACTCGCAAGCTAAAACACCAACATGGTCTGATTATATTCGTGAAACAGGCAACAACGGTGCTGATAGAGATGACTTTGACGATGCAATCGACTTTATGGCGTGGTTTGTTTATAAAACCCATAAGGTAAATAAAATCTCTAAATGGGATGCTTACGCACAGTACCTTAATTACCATGAAGGTTGGGGTGGATATAAGCGTGGCACGTACAAAAAGAAAAAGTGGTTAATGGGTGTAGCAAACAAAGTTAAACACAGAGCGAGCCGTTATGGCGCGCAATTAAAGCGCTGTGAAGACGAGCTTGATAAAGGTTGGTTTGAGCGTCTTATATTTGGCTAGATAGTTATTAATGGATATAAAAAAGGAGCCAATTGGCTCCTTTTTTATTTAGCGAGAACGCTTATTCGGCAGTATCTTCACTTGTTTTATCATATTTTCTTTTACTTCGAGTACTTCAATAGGATATCCCGCGATACGCAAACTAATATTTGCATCAGGAATATTCTCCAAGTATTCAACAATTAAACCACTCAAAGTTTTAGGTCCATCGAGCGGGAAATCCCAACCCATTTCTTTATTTAAATCGCGTACGTTAGCGCCGCCATCCACAATACATGAGCCATCAGTTTGTGTTTCTACTTCTTCGCTCGGCGTACGAGTTTGCGTAGTTGTGAAATCGCCAACAACTTCTTCTAAAATATCTTCTAGGGTCACTAGGCCTTGGATGTCGCCATACTCATCTACCACTAAGCCTATGCGTTCTTTAGATTGCTGAAACTTTAATAGCTGAGTATTTAGTGATGTTCCTTCAGGGATAAAGTAAATTTCACGTACAGCTCGTAGCAAAGATGGTTTATCAAATTGCTCTTTTGTAAGTAGACGAAGCGCATCACGTGAGTGAATAAAACCTACTGCATCATCTATGTTATCGCGATACAACAACACACGAGTATGTTGTGCATGGGTAAGCTGGCGACTAATTAGTTTCCAATCGTCATTTATATCAATGGCCACAATTTCGTTTCGTGGGATCATAATATCTTCAACGGTTACTTGTTCTAAATCTAAAATTGAAGTCAGCATACTTTGATGACGAGCAGGAATAAGTGCGCCTGACTCATTGAGTACTGTTTTTAATTCTTCTTTACTCATGCTGTGTTCGTCGATTTGTGCGGCACTAATACCAAATAATCGCAATATTCCGTTGGTCATCCAGTTAATAACAACCACAAAAGGGAACATTATTTTAAGTAGCCCTTTTAAAATAATAGAGCTTGGAAAGGCAACTTTTTCAGGATAAAGAGCAGCAAGGGTTTTAGGGGTTACTTCAGCAAATATAAGCACGACTAAAGTTAACACACCTGTAGCTATTGCAATACCGAGGTCACCGTAAAGGCGAATACCTATAATGGTTGCAACTTGGGCTGCTGCTATATTAACAAGATTATTACCGATTAAAATTAAACCGATGAGCCTATCTGGACGGCTAAGTAATTTACTGACTCGTTTAGCTGCACGATGATCCTCTTTAGCGAGGTGTCGCAGGCGTATACGATTGATTGACATAATTCCGGTTTCTGAACCAGAAAAATAAGCAGAAAAAAGCACCAAAAAACCTAAAATGATAAATAGGGTACTTGTCGATATGTCGTCCAACGATGGATCCTTTTCTTATAAATCAATGCGTATTAAGCTAGAGTGAGCAAGCAGAGTCAAGTTAAAACTTATTTAGTATCACTTCTTGTATAAAACGGCTGCCAAAATAAGCGAGTGTGAGGACAAATGCAGCGACCATGATTGTAATAACCACCGGTTTACCGCGCCAACCCTTTTTCATATGCCCGATAGCTACAACGGTAAAAATAGCCCACGCAACTAACGATAATATTGTTTTATGAATGAACTCTTTAGCGAACATTCCATCAAGAAATACAAACCCTGAAAGTAATGCAAATGTGAGTAATATAGTGCCTAAATTAAGAAGTTGGTAAAGCTGGCGCTCCACAACCATTAAAGGCGGAAGATGGCTATGCACAATTGCTAAATCTTTACGTTTTAAACGTTTATCAATAAAGTAAAACTGTACACCGTATAAAGTAGCGATAATTAAAATACAGTAGGCTAACAAAGATAAAGAGATGTGCGTTACTAAACCCACCTCAATATTAATACTTTGCAATAAAATATGATGAGGTATAAATAAACTGGCAATGGTTAGTAAGGCACCAAAACCATAAACAACGGGCAACAATAAAGTTGCAGGGAATTTTAGCGAGACAGCCGTCACCGAGACCACAATCACCCAGCACGTCAAAAGAGCGACGTTTACGATACTTAAATCTTGACCGTCGGCTCTAAAAACAGAGTTAACTAACAGCAGCATGTGCGCCACTATAGCAACCGTGCTTAAAATAACGGTTACTTTTTGGCTTGGGCCTTGTTGATGAAACAGGCGTGAAAGCACGTGAGACGTTGCTAACACATAAAATAAACTGGCAATAATAGTTAAACTAATAATCAGCATTGTGCTTGGGCCACTTAATTTGAGACAAAATAATCCTTGTTGTTATATAGCCATTGTATTTTATAGCAAAGCAAATGCATAGACCTTAAAAAAAGAAACTCATCAAGGTGCACTTGAACACTATATTGTAAGACGCCATATACGGTATACTACTTTTAATTGAAACTTAATAAGTCAATCTAGGTTAATTGAAAAATCAAATTAATCGTGAAATTTAAATGGATTGATATAAACGTCTTATCGGAACCGTTACATGTTTGAGAACCTCCAAGAACGATTAGGTAAAACCTTAAAAAATATCAGTGGCCGTGGCCGTCTGACGGAAGACAACATAAAAGACACACTTCGCGAAGTGCGTATGGCATTTTTAGAAGCCGATGTGGCATTGCCTGTTGTTCGCGACTTTGTAAAACAAGTTAAAGAACGTGCAGTTGGGGTTGAAGTTACAAAAAGCTTAAGCCCAGGCCAAGTATTTATAAAAATAGTGCGTGAAGAACTAGAAAAAGCAATGGGCGAGGCTAATGAAGAGCTAAGTCTAAATGCGCAACCGCCAGCCGTTGTAATGGTTGCGGGTCTACAAGGTGCGGGTAAAACCACCAGTGTAGCTAAGCTTGCTAAGTTTTTAAAAGAACGAAAAAAGAAATCAGTACTTGTAGTAAGTGCCGATGTTTATCGCCCTGCGGCTATTAAACAGCTAGAAACGCTTGCAGCAGAAGTTGATGTTGATTTTTTCCCAAGTGATATTTCGCAAAAGCCAGTTGATATTGCAACCGCTGCAATTTCTCATGCTAAAAAGAAATTTATAGATGTAGTACTTGTTGATACTGCAGGTCGTCTACATGTTGATAGCAACATGATGGATGAAATTAAAGATCTTCATAAAGCAATCAATCCAATTGAAACCTTGTTCGTTGTTGATGCAATGACAGGTCAAGATGCGGCGAATACAGCTAAAGCATTCGACGAAGCATTACCACTTACCGGTGTTATATTAACAAAAACCGATGGTGATGCGCGTGGTGGTGCTGCTTTATCTATTCGTCACATCACTGGCAAGCCTATTAAGTTTATGGGTGTGGGTGAGCGCACTGACGCACTTGAACCTTTCCACCCAGACCGTATAGCGTCGCGTATTTTAGGCATGGGTGACGTACTTTCATTAATCGAAGAAGTCGAGATGAAAGTAGATAAAGAGCAAGCTGCTAGAGTTGCTGAAAAAGTATTTAAAGGCGCAGGTTTTACTCTTGATGATTTTGCTGACCAATTAAAGCAAATGAAAAGCATGGGTGGCATGATGTCAATGCTTGATAAGCTCCCCGGTATGTCTAACTTACCAGATGCTGTTAAAGGTCAAATGGGTGATAAAACATTTATCCAAATGGAAGCTATTATTAGCTCTATGACTAAAAAAGAGCGTGCACGCCCAGAAATCATTAAAGGTTCGCGTAAAAAACGCATAGCAGCTGGCTCTGGTACACAAGTACAAGAGATTAATAAGTTGCTTAAGCAGTTTACGCAAATGCAAAAAATGATGAAAAAAATGAAAGGTAAAGGCGGCATGACTAAAATGATGCGCGGTATGAAAGGCATGTTACCACCTGGAATGATGGGCGGCGGCGGTCCTAAATTTTAAAAAGTACCATTAAGTTACTTTTTAAAATAATAGCGAATCATATTTAAAGGAGCAAATAGCTCCTTTTTTGTTGAATAAATTATGCATGTAATACACTTTTAACTCTTATTTGTCGTTGAGATCACGGTTTAACCTACTAAACTGCCTTTTTGGTTCACTTCTTACTTGCGTTATTGCCAAAAACTCGTACAATTCCCCAGCTCCCCATTCTGGGGAGTAAATCTTATTAATGAAAACAGTCAATCTTTATAGAGGACGGTATGGTAACTATTCGTTTGCAACGTGGTGGCGCTAAAAAACGCCCTTTCTATCAAATTGTGGTTGCGGATAGCCGTTTCTCGCGTGACGGTCGCTTCATCGAGAAAGTAGGCTTTTTTAACCCAATTGCTTCAGGTCAAGAAGAAAAAATTCGTTTAGATTTACCACGTGTTGAACACTGGGTAGGTCAGGGCGCATCTCTTTCAGATCGCGTAGCTAAGTTAGTAAAAGACGCTCGTAAAGCGGCTTAATAGGCGTAAGTGTAACCATGAGTCAAGAGAACACCTCATCAATAATTGTCGTAGGAAAGCTCGGTGCCCCATATGGTATAAAGGGCTGGCTTAAGGTACATTCATTTACTGATGATCCCGTAGGGATCTTCGATTTCAGCCCGTGGTTGATAGGGCAGCAAGGTAAATGGCAGTCCTTAGAAGTGGTCGACTGGCGTCGCCACAACAAAGGCTTTATCGCTAAATTTGCGCAGGTAAACGACCGAGACGAAGCAATGGCTTATACCCATGCTGAAATCTCAATGGATGCAGCGCATTTACCAGAACTCCCGCAAGGTGAGTTCTATTGGCGAGATCTCATTGGCATGTCTGTTGTAACCGATAAAGGTTATAGCTTAGGCATTGTTGATGACCTGATGGAGACAGGATCAAATGACGTACTGGTTGTTAAAGCAAACAGTAAAGACGCATTTGGTCAAGCTGAGCGTTTGATTCCTTTTTTAACTGATTCAGTTATTAAAGACGTTAAATACGACGCAAGAGAAATTACCGTAGACTGGGATCCTGGTTTTTAATGACGCAAACTAGTTCATTATGGGTAGGGGTGATAAGCCTTTTTCCAGACATGTTTGACGCTATTACAGACCAAGGTGTTACCGGTCGCGCAGTAAAAAATGGCTTAATTGATTTTCACTGCTGGAATCCGCGAGACTACGCTTTAGATAAGCATAGAACCGTAGATGACCGTCCTTACGGGGGCGGACCTGGTATGTTAATGATGGTTGAACCATTAAAAAAAGCGATTGCCGAAGCTAAAAAAGCAGCTGGTGATGGTGCTAAAGTAATTTATATGTCCCCGCAAGGGCGCAAACTTGATCAGCAAGGTGCTAGCGAACTCGCTAACTCTAAAAAACTGATTTTGATTGCCGGTCGCTATGAAGGTATAGATGAGAGAATAATAGAATCATATGTTGACGAAGAATGGTCAATTGGTGATTTTATTTTGAGTGGTGGTGAACTACCTGCCATGACATTAATTGACGCAGTAGCGCGATTAGTGCCAGGTGTATTAGGTCATAACCAGTCAGCAGAACAAGATTCATTTTCGGATGGCTTGTTAGATTGTCCACACTATACACGACCAGAAACATTGGACGACAAACAGGTTCCTGCTGTATTACTCAGTGGCAACCACCAAGAGATAGCAAAATGGCGGCTTATGCAGTCATTAGGCAGAACTTGGCTACGACGTCCTGACTTGTTGCATAACCTAGCTCTGACTGAGGAGCAAGCGGTATTACTCGCGAAATTTCAGCAAGAGTACCAAAAAGCTTGTGGCTAGAAGACAGTTACACCTAGGAAAGTGAGAAACATAATGGCAAAAGTAAACCAAAATATTATTAAAGCGCTTGAAGATGAGCAGCTTAAAACAGACGTACCTGCATTTGGCCCTG
The DNA here is from genome assembly GCF_015864365.1 of Pseudoalteromonas sp. SWXJ133. NCBI lineage: Bacteria > Pseudomonadati > Pseudomonadota > Gammaproteobacteria > Alteromonadales > Pseudoalteromonadaceae > Pseudoalteromonas > Pseudoalteromonas sp. SWXJ133. The sequence goes on along the minus strand of NZ_JADYXJ010000007.1, from coordinate 179,366 downwards.
GTGATACAGTGGTTGTACAGGTAAAAGTAAAAGAAGGTGCTAAAGAGCGTCTACAGGCCTTTGAAGGTGTTGTAATCGCTAAGCGTAATCGTGGTCTTCACTCAGCATTCACTGTTCGTAAAATCTCGAACGGTGAAGGCGTTGAGCGTGTATTCCAAACGCACAGCCCTCTTATTGATAGCGTAACAGTTAAGCGTCGCGGTGCAGTTCGCCGTGCTAAGCTTTACTATCTACGTGAGCGTTCTGGTAAATCTGCACGTATTAGAGAAAAACTTAACTAATACGCGCTGTTTATCAACGCAAAAAAACGGGTTGCATCCTTCGGGTTGCAACCCGTTTTGGTTTTAGAATATTATTTTCTCAATTCTCAATTCTCAATTCCTCATTAGTAAAATTTCCGCTTTAGCCTTTTCTCAGTTAGCTGATCCTGTTAGTATTTATCGTATTGATTAGTTTACTTTTATGTAAATTTATATTTACGTTATTTGGTTTTTTAAGGTGGGACGAACGTGGCTGACATAAGTGATTTAGCACAGCTAAGAGAAGGTATAGATGAATGCGATGCACAACTTGTTGCCTTACTCGCTAAACGTAATGGTATTACGCAAAAAATTGGTGAGGTAAAACAACAAACAGGCGCGCCTTTACATGCACCTGTCCGTGAAGCAGAGCTATTAGCGGCAAGACGACAAGAAGCAATAAATCAAAATGTAAGCCCAGATCTCGTGGAAGATATACTAAGACGCATGATGCGAGAAGCTTATCAAAACCAACAAGCAAAACTTGCATGCGCAGCGCCAGAGCTTTCGCCAATTGTAATTGTGGGTGGTCAAGGTGCCATGGGCCAGTTATTTGCACAGCAGTTTATTCGCTCAGGTTACGAAGTTAAAATCTTAGATAAAGATCAGCAAAACGATGCTAAAAGTATTTTAAAAGGTGCCAAGCTGGTAATGATTAGCGTACCTATTAATGCATTGGATGCTGTCGTTGCTAAGTTACCTAAACTAGATGATGACAGTTTACTTGTAGATATTACATCGGTAAAGCAGTCGCCTATTAAAGCATTAAAAGCTGCGCACAGTGGTCCTGTGGTTGGTTTGCATCCAATGTTTGGGCCTGATATATCACACTGGGTAAAACAAACTGTGGTTGTATGTGAAGGGCGAGAGCACCAAGCGGCAAAAGGCTTGTTACAACAGTTACAAGTATGGGGTTGTCAGCTTGTTGAGCTTGATGCTAAAAAGCATGATGAAGCAATGCAAATTATTCAGGTAATGCGCCATTTAACGACATTTGTGTACGGACAATTTTTAGCAAAACAAAGTCATACACTAGAAGAATTACGTAGCTGCTCGTCACCTATATATCAATTAGAACTGATGATGGTAGGGCGTTTATTTGCACAGTCGCCTGAGCTGTACTCAGATATTATGCTAGCACAATTCGATGATGTAGAAACCTTACTTGCACAGTACCAAGATACCTTTGCAAGTACATTAGCAAAATTAAAAGCGGGAGATAAAGCAGCGCTTATTGATTCTTTTGCGCAGGCGAAAGTTTACTTTTCTGACTCGACAGAACACTTTTTAACGCAAAGCAGAAGCTTATTAAATAAAGCGAATGATTCAAAAGTTTTAGATTAATATTTGTTATACCGTTTGCTTAAGTATGGGGATTTAATTCGTTAAATTGCTAAAATATTTATGCAGACTGGTACTAGTTAACGAAAAAGGGCCTGTATCGGCCCTTTTTGATTTATAAAATTGCTTATTAAGTATTAACGCTTACTGCCTGCAATGACTCGCTTTGGTAGCATCCTAAAATACGTACATATTGGGTGTGCTCTTTAAGTTCTTCCAGCGCTTCTTTTACTTGGCTTTCGGCTAAGTTTGCTTCTAGGTCAACATAAAAAACTTCTTCCCACGGATTACCCGGAGTAGGGCGAGATTCAAGTTTTACTAAATTAATCTTATGCTGTTTAAAAATCATTAACGCATCGGCTAGTGAGCCCGCTTGCTGTTTTGTCGACATGATCAAACTAGTTTTAGTTGGTATTTGGTTAGACACTTGTAGAGGCTTACGTGCAACAACAATAAAGCGGCTATGGTTTTCGCTTTGATTAGCTAGGTTTGATTTAATAACCTCAAGCCCTACATTTTTCCCCGCTTGTGCAGATCCAATTGCAGCACTGTATGGTGTGTTCAGAGCTGATTGTAGTGCGCTTGATGTTGAGTCACATGTTTCGTGTTGTAAATCCCCTAAGCCTTGCAAGAAGCGACTGCACTGTGCAAATGGTTGTGGGTGTGCAAATATTTTTGTTAGTTGACTAAGTTCAGTCTCAGGGTTTGCGAGTAAGCAATGCTCTACACTGTGAGTTACTTCTCCAACAATGGACACTTGCGCGTGCTGTAATAAGTCAAACACCTCGTTAATACTGCCAGAGCTTGTGTTTTCAATGGGTAATAAACCAAAATCAGCTTGCCCATTTTCTACTTTACCTGTTATTTTGTCAAACGATGTACAGCCAATTTCAACTAATTTACCCGGGCGGCGGCTAAAATATTTATGACATGCTAGTTGGCTATAAGAGCCTTGACCACCTAAGTAAGTTACACGGTGTGTTTCACTAAGGGCATCTGGATTCAGGTTTTTTTGTAGCATTGCTTGTTGGTGTAAAACAGAGTCTTCCAAAATAGTTTGGAAAACATTATTCACATAGTAAGCATCTAAACCTAGTGATTTACCATAACCAATCAGTTTCTCTAAAAGTGCGAGTTCACGTACTTCATCGCGAATTGGTTTGTTGTTAGCAATTTTGTACTCAACCACGCCGTGGCTAATGCGACGACGTTTAGCTAATAACACGAGTAAATCGGAGTCTATTTCATTTATATCGTGTCTTAGGGTATTTAAAACATCATTTGTCATTTTGGTATCCTCATTCCAAAAGTAAGCTGTTATTACACAGCAAAAACAAAAAAGCCTCCCGGTTGGGAGGCTTTACTATTCGATTGATTTTATCTCACAAACAGGGAAGCCTCTTCTATATAAAGAAGCTAAAAAACGAAAAAAAAGTGCGAGAGATAAATGTGTTCATACAGTTAATGTATGGAGAGTTGCTAACAATGTCAATAAAGATCTAAATAAGCTTAGAGTACTATTTATTTCTTCATTTTAGTTTTTATAGAAAGTTTACAAATAATTTATAAATATGAATGCGGATCTGGTATATTTCGTTAACTGGTTCAAATAATAACAACTACTAATGATTAAGGTTGACCTGTGGTTTACAGACGCCCTCCATCGCGTTTTGGATTGAATTCTTTAAGTGTAAAACTATCGCTACTCATATCTGCTATTTGTTTAATAGCGGGAGTATGTGCGGCTGCCTTAATGCTCAAATCAGAAGAAAAACAACTTGTTTTTGAAGAGCACGGGGTGTTGAAAAGCTCGACAGATTTATTAGTAAAGCAATTTAATGAGCGCATTAAAACAAAAATAAATATTGCTCAGCAAGCTAATAAAGTAGTAATCGAGCAACTTTTTCAACCTAATTCACCAATTAATTTAAGTAGTAAATCACAGTTAAAATTTAATAGTGATGGTACAATTCGAAGCGCTTCAGCTGACGGTTTATCAGCCGCATTTTTACCACAGCAAAATTACTCTCCTTTTTATAAACGCCTATTTAATGATTCTGAAATGTTGTGGCGTATAATTTCTCCGACTCTGGTACATGACTTTTTTAACTTCTATCTAATAACCGATGATGATTTTATTCGTGTTTCTCCTCCAAATTGGGCACTAAACGCACCATCTGGGTTTAGGGTTACGGATGAAACAACGTATAAACACATAAAAAGTACATTAGGAACAGTACGAGAGCCTACATGGTCAAAAGTTTATTACGATACAGTATGGAGAAAATGGGTTATAAGCTTATTAGTCCCTGTTTATATAGATAATGAGTTTTTAGGTGTAACGGGAAGCGATATTTCCCTCAATAAGCTTATTTCGTTTTTACCTGTTGGCGATAAAGAAAAGCATCTACTTGTTTTTAATAGTAAAGGACAATTGTTAGCACATCCTAATCTAAATCCTGCTTTATTAGCTGATTATGGTCGTGATAATAAAGCACTCGTTACTAACGAATTTGTGAACCCAGCGCTCCAGTCGATTATTGATGATGTAGTTGCGGTGAAGTTACCTGAATACGCAAATTCATTTAAACTAAATGATGAAGCGCATATTATTAATATCCGTAAAATTGATGACTTAGATTGGTATATAGGCGTATATAAAAAGCGTTCATCTACGTTATCAGCATTACAAGACTTAAAAATGAAATTTTTTGGACTCTTTATTTTATATGCAATACTCGTCGCTTTGTTGCTTCATCAAGCACTTTATCAATTAGTACTTCGTCGTTTACACACATTAGTCTATGCAGTTACAAGTTTTGGCAAAGGTCAGTTAACTACAGAATTCCCACCAGAAAACAAAGATGAAATTGGCACGCTTAATGGCTCATTTAGAGACATGACGGTAGAAATTCGCAAACTTATCGATGGCTTAAACCAGAGAATTACGGAAAAAGAAATTGCTGAAAAAGCAGCTAACCGATTATCTAAAGCTGTAGCATTCTCGGGTACTGGCGTAGTAATCACTAACGAAAACTTTGTAATTGAATACGTAAACCCCAAAATGCTCGAAATGACAGGTTATCCAGAAAGTCACTTTAATAGAGCGCCATTGCTTAATATTATTGCTCCAGAAATGTCTATTTTAGTGGAAGACATAGATATTGAATTGCGCAGTCGTAATTACTGGCGCGGTGACACGTTAATAGCAGGCTTAAATAAAGTGCCGATCTGGGTGTCTCTAAGTGTTTCGCCAATTCGTGAAGAGGGCGGTGAAATAACCAGCTATGTAGCATCTGCACAAGATATTTCGTTTGTGAAAGAAAGCCAGCGTAAAATGGAGCAACTCGCTTATTTTGACACTCTGACAGGCCTAGCCAACAGAACGTTTTTCAGAATGCAATTGCGAAAATCCATGGCATTGGCTGAGCGCGGGCACTATGCGTTTGCATTATTTTACTTTGATTTAGACGAATTTAAACGTATTAACGATACATTAGGCCACGATGCTGGCGACCAATTATTAATTGAAGTGGCAAATAGGCTTAAAAAACGCTTAAGAGTAGAAGACACCATAGCTCGTTTAGGTGGTGATGAGTTCGCAGTATTACTCAGTGGTATAGAAAGCCAAGAGCACGCGACAGATGTTGCCAATACAATTCAAAAAACATTGAATGTCCCAATTAAACTAGGTAGCAATGAAGTTATTGTGAGCGCGAGTATTGGTATTACAATGGCTCCGTACGATAGCCTCGAGGAAGATCAGTTATTAAAACATGCTGACTTAGCAATGTATGAGGCAAAAGCTAAAGGGCGTAATACATTCCATTTTTATAGCCAAGAATTGAACGCAGCTGCTAATGAGCGTTTATTTATTGAAAATGAGCTACGTATAGGGCTAAAAGAAAAACAGTTTGTAGTTTACTACCAACCCCAAGTTGACAGTCGTACCCATCAGGTAGTTGGCTATGAGGCACTATTAAGATGGTTCCATCCAACTGAAGGCGTAATTCCTCCAGATAAATTCATTCCTATTGCAGAAGCTACGGGTCTTATTGTTGAACTAGGCGAATGGGTGCTTAAAGAGTCTTGTGATTTTGCCGTAAGGTTAACAGGACAAGGCCTAGAAAATAATATATCGATCAACTTATCGGCTCGTCAGTTTAAAGACTCAAACTTAGTCTCAACACTGAGTAAAATTATAATTAGATCGGGTGTTTCGGCTAAGCGCCTTCATTTAGAGCTGACCGAAAGTATGCTAATGGGAAATGTTGAAGCTGCAATTACTCAACTCCATGAGCTTAAAGCCTTAGGTATATCTATTTCTATTGATGACTTTGGTACTGGCTATTCGTCGCTTAGTTACTTAAAACGATTCCCGGTCGATATATTGAAAATCGACCGTTCATTTGTCAAAGATATCCCTGAGGATACAAATGATATGGAAATCACTGCGGCTATTATTGCTATGGCACAAAAGTTAAAGCTAGACGTGGTCGCTGAAGGGGTTGAGACAATAGAGCAAATGCAATTTTTACAAAATAATAATTGTTTCATTGTGCAAGGATATTATTTTAGTCCGCCAATACCAGAGTATGACTTACCAAGTTTATATGAAAAGTTAGGCGAGCTTCCAAATAGCAAATTAAATGATTAATAAATGCGGGTTAACCACCCGCAATTTTAACTTTAAATTTTAACGCTTCTAAAATGGCTTTTAGTTTATCGCGGTCATCACCTTGTACTTCAATAATGCCTTCTTTTACTGCGCCGCCTTGGCCCATTTTGCTTTTTATAGTTTTAGCTAACTTTTTTAAATCGTGATCTTTTGGATCAATGCCTACAACTAACATTACGCCTTTGCCTTTACGCCCTTTTGTTTGACGTTCAATACGAATAAAACCATCTTTAAAAAGCTTGGCTACTAACTCTTTTTCTGGTTTTGGCTGGTCAATGCGACCAGTACTTGTTGAATATACTAAGTGACTATCACTCATACCTTACCTTTATGGATAAAAATTAATTAAATATTGGCGTAAATGATAGCAAATTTGAAGTTGTGTGTTTTTCTTTTTGCTAAATACTTTTAACAGGTTATATTTAGTTCAAAGGAAATATTATTGGAGTTTAATATGAGTTTAACTAAGAATGAATCAGTCGATGGCACTACATTAACAATACAAATCAAAGGTAAATTTGACTTTAATTTAGTGCAATCTTTTCGCCAAGCTTACGCCCAAATGAGCGAAAAAACTGTAAAGGTTATTATCGATTTAAGAGAGACTGACTACATGGATAGCTCAGCACTTGGCATGTTACTTAATATGAAAAAAACCATTGATAGCCAAGTGAAAACTATCGAAATAAGCAATTGCCAACCACAGCTTAGAAAAATTCTACAAATTTCACGTTTTGATAAGAAGTTTGATATTAGCTAATGATACATGTGTTAATTGTGGATGATCAGGCGCTCAATCGCATTTTACTAAGTAAAATGCTTGAGCAAGAGGGTTATAAAATATCAGTGGCTTATAACGGGCTAGATGCGCTTAATGTACTTAAAAGAGAGCAAATAGACGTTGTTTTACTCGATGTTTTAATGCCTGTAATGAATGGTTTTGAAGCTGCTGAAAAAATAAAGCAGCAGTATAGTGAAGTTTACTTACCGATTATTTTTATAACCTCCTTAGAAGATCAAGCAAGCTTTGAGCGCTGCCTTACAGTAGGTGGTGATGACTTTATTCATAAACCATTTGAAAAAGTTATTCTGCATGCAAAACTTAAAGCACATATTCGCACCAGAGAACTGAGTAAAAAAGCAAATCAACAAAAAAAACTGCTTGAATATCATCACAATCAAATTGAACGTGAACACGAAATAATTGAACATATCTTTAATAACTCATTAGAAAACCAAGGTAAGTTTAAAGAGTATTTAGATTTTAATTTATCACCGGCCTCTATGTTTAACGGCGATATGTTTTTAGTAGCGCAAAGCCCAATCGGTAATTTGTATTGCATGTTGGGAGATTTTACGGGTCACGGCCTTGCTGCAGCTATTGGTGCATTACCAACTTCTCGTGTTTTTTATACTATGGTACAAAAAGGCATGGCGGTTAACGATATTGCCTGTGAGCTAAATACACTACTGTACAACCTACTACCTGGGCATATGTTTTGTGCTGCAACCATTATAGAGCTTAGTGCATCAGGTAAAAGTGTTTCTGCATGGATGGGCGGCTTACCCGATGCCTACCTAATAGATAAAGACGGTAATGTAAAACAAACATTAGAATCACAGCATATGGCGCTAGGGATTTTAGATGAACAAGAATTTGAATATGAAGTTATTCATTTTGAAACAAATAGTAATACACGTCTAGTATTAGCAACCGACGGAATTATAGAAACAGCAAACAAAGAGGATATATTTTTTGGGGAAGAGCGTTTTTTACAAACCTTAAAAAGTAAATCGATGATTAGTAGTGAAGGCATAGTTGCTAATGTTACTAAGTTTGCAGATGGTACTAAGCAGCAAGACGATTTAAGCATTGTTTTACTAAACTGCCTGCCTTTAATTCCTGAGGAACAAGAGCGAGAAGCATTTTCTACTTTGGCTTTTAATTTGTCTTTGAGCTTAAACTCAGAGCAAATAAAAAAAACAGACCCCGTTTACGATGTCGTTAATATTTTAAGTAGTGTTGAGGGGCTAAATACTCATCGTTCTAATATATTTTTACTGCTGTCTGAGGCTTATAACAATGCGCTTGATCATGGTGTATTAGGCCTTAACTCAGAAATTAAAAAACAAGAAGATGGTTTTTTTAGATATTACGAGTTGAGAGAGGCTGCCCTTGCTAAACTTACAGATGCCATGATTATTATTGATATGCGCTATTGCCCCGACACGCTCAGTTTATATTTTATTATTTGCGATTCAGGCCGAGGGTTTAGTAGTAAGCACGATGAGTTGGCAAAGGCTAATAACGAATTTGGCAGAGGCGTGTCTTTATTAGAAGAAATAGCCGAAAAAGTTACTTATAACGCCAGTGGTAACCAAGTTGAAATGTGCTACAAGTTGAGCTAGCTCTGTAAAAATATCCATGCTATTATTCTCGAAACTTTAGATGTATGGATGGCCAAATGATTTTTTCTTACCTAAAACAAGCACAATTAAGTGCTAATCCTACTTTGATTGCAACAGAGCTTGAAAAGCTTGATCTGCATCTTACAAACTCAACTTTACCTGATGTGCGTTGGGAGTATCAAATACCTGAGCTTGGCGAGGGCGGAGCGTGTAGTTTATTTGGTTACTTACAAGATGAGCCATTCAAATTAACTGACTATCTTAAAGGTGATGAGCAAACACAACTTAAGTTAGCTAATTTACAAAGTATTGTAAGCTACATCGAACAGCAAACAGGCGTTGATTGGTATGGTATTTATCAATCAACTAATACCCCTGAAGGTGATCAACTATTAAAATTAGCTTATCATGGTGCGCCTAGTCGCCCGTTGTTTCCTTTAACGCAAGCATTTGCAGCAGGGAGTAATAACGTACAAGTTGCGCTATCTCATCAAGGTCGCATTATTAATAACGTTGAAGCGTATTTATCACAAGGCGGTGAATACTACACATGCGATCCTAAAGTTAAGTCAGAAACTTGTTTACCTTTATTCAACGCAAAAAATGAATGTGTTGGTATTGTAGATGCAGAAGCCTTTAAAAATGATTTTTTTGATGAAAAGACGCTTGCCGTTTTAATTGCATGTTGTATTAAAATTCCTCACTTTCTAGCGTAAATAACGCTAGTCAATATGATGTGCTTTTATGTTAAGCTTAGCTTAACAGCTAACCCCTAAATAACGATAAGAGATAGCCAATGTTCTCAGTATTAAAACCATTACCAACAGATCCTATTCTTGGCCTTATGGCGGCCTATAAACAAGATACAAACCCTAATAAAATTGATTTAGGTGTAGGTGTCTACAAAGATGAGCAAGGCAATACACCGGTTCTTAAAGCGGTTAAAAAAGCTGAAGCGTTTCGTCTTGAAAACGAAATGAGCAAATCTTATATTGGTTTAGCGGGTAATTTAGATTACTGCCAAAAAATGGAGCAGTTACTATTAGGCGAGCATCAAGCATTGCTAGCAAATCGCGTACGTACTGCGCAAGCGCCAGGTGGTACGGGTGCACTTCGTGTTGCAGCTGAATTTATTAAGCGTTGTAATACAGACGCGACTGTTTGGGTAACTAACCCAACATGGGCTAACCACATTAGCTTGTTTGAAGCTGCAGGCTTAACAGTAAAAGAATACCCATATTACGATTACGAAAATAAAGATTTACTGTTTGATGAAATGATCAACACACTTAAACAAGTGCCTAAAGGCGATGTGGTTTTACTACATGCATGTTGTCATAACCCAAGCGGTATGGATTTAAACGAAACACAGTGGAACACGGTTGCCGAACTGGCAAAAGAAGTTGGCTTTACACCACTTGTTGATATTGCATACCAAGGCTTTGGTGCTTCACTTGAAGAAGATGCACGTGGCTTACGTATTTTAGCCGATGCAGTGGAAGAGCTAATTATTTGTTCTTCATGTTCTAAAAACTTTGGCTTATACCGCGAGCGTATTGGTGCATGTTCACTAATTGCAAAAGACAGCGCAACAGCAGATATTTCAAACTCGGTAATGTTAAGCGTTGTACGTAGTATTTACTCAATGCCGCCAGCACATGGTGCTGACATTGTTAATACTATTTTAAGCAGTACAGAGCTTACACAATTGTGGCACTCTGAGCTTGATGAAATGCGTAGTCGTATAAATGGCTTACGTAGCTTAATTAAAGAAAGCTTAGCAACTAAAGATATTGTTCAAGACTTCTCATTTATTGAACGCCAAAACGGTATGTTTTCTTTCTTAGGTATTAATAAAGAGCAAATTGCTCGCCTACAAAAAGAATACGGCATTTACATAGTTGGCTCTAGCCGCGTAAATGTTGCAGGTGTTAGTCATTCAAATATTGAATACTTTTCAAATGCTGTAGCTGACGTTTGTAAATAAACGCAGTTAATATAAAAAACCGCACATCATTACTAATGATGTGCGGTTTTTTATTATCTAAATTTAAACAAACAGCAGCAACCTTTAACCGATAGCAGGAATAAGCCCCGCCATTTGCATAAACTGCGCAGCAATAATAGTTATGCCACATATAGCCGCTATACCAAGCCCAACATTCCCACTTTTAACTTGGTAGCCTGTTTTATTTGATGTTGTACGCTGTTTATAAACCATTGCTACAGGCAAAAATATTGCCAGGACGACAAGTGCTATTGCAGCGTACCCTAAGGCCATAATAAAGCCTTGAGGATAAAACAATGCAAAGCCAAGTGGCGGAATAAACGTAATTAAAGCCGTTTTAATTCGGTCTGTTTTATTGTCACCCTTTTTAAATGCATCAGCAAAAAAATCAAATAACCCTAAGCTCACCCCTAAAAATGATGTCGCAAGTGCTAAATCAGCAAATAACTTAACGGCCGTTGCCACACTTGGGTTATGCGCAATACTAGCCACGCTAGATACAAACCCATTAAGACCTTCGCTGTTGAGTAAATCAGTTTGACTCATAATACCTTGGCTAAGTAGTTGCCAAAAAATATAAATAACTAAAGGTAGGGCGGCTCCAGCAATCATTACTTTGCGCAGTACTTTTATTTCTACACCAACATATTTAACAATAGAAGGGATAGAGCCATGAAAACCAAACGAAGTAAATATAACCGGTATAGCCGAAAGGATTAATCCTTGCTCTACGGGCATCTCTAATAAGTGCTTACCTTGTACATAAGGGGTAAGCATGTAAAACAAACTAGCTAATACAATAATTTTTATTGTAAATAACACTCTATTTAGTTTATCTACCTTGCTAGTGCCTAGTGTTACCACACTTGCAATAATAACAGCGAGGATCACAGAGCCAAACTGTGGGGCTATATCTACATCAAAGCCTATATTTATACGCGCTTGAAGTTGTGCACCACCACCTGCAATATAAGCAGCGCATAAAGCATAAAATAAAAAAATCATCGAAAAATTCGCGATGTATTGTCCGCGCTTTCCAAGCCATAATTTAGCCAATGTATTTAATGTAGCATCGCGTGGTGCATACTGGTGTAGCTCTAACATGAGTAGTGCGGTGTAGGTCATTAGTAACCAGCTAGCAATTATTAATGCAAGCGCAGTACTAAACCCAAGCCCGGCAGATGCAATTGGCAATGCCAACATACCCGCACCAATAGTGGTGCCTGCAACAATTAACATGCTTCCAGTTGTTTTATTTTTAAGCACTTAATTACCTTAATTATTATTAATATACATGCACGATATAACTAGTTACTCAAATCTCAAATAGTTTTGTAATAAAAGAGCAGTATTAAAATGTAACTTACAATTTACAACTGTATTTATTAAGGACTTGTATGCATTTAAAAGTATTAAAATAGGGTGGTGAGGGTATAATTTTATGTACGTTGGATTGCGTTATAAAACGCTAAGGATTGGCATGTGCCGGTAAAAGCATCGTATTTTTTTATGGTTCTCATTTGGTCTACTACACCTCTAGGGATTGTGTGGAGCAGTGAAACAGTATCGCCAACGCTTGCTGTATTAATGCGTATGCTGGTGGGGTTGTTTTTAGGTGGTTTAATTGTTGCCATAACAAACATTAGAGTACCTTGGAGCAAAAATGCGTGCTTACTTTATTTTTATTCGAGTATAGGTATTTTTGGCGGTATGTTGTTGAGCTATATGGCAGCTAAAACAGTCCCTTCGGGTATTATTTCGCTTATGTTTGGCCTTGCACCTATTTTGTCGGGGTTACTTGCTCAGCAGTTATTAAATGAACCTAAATTTAGCCCGATTAAATTAGTTGCGTTAGCGTGCGCCTTAATTGGCTTATATTTTGTTAGTTATAACCAAGTACAAAACTCGCAAACTCAAGGACTTGGGTTGCTTTATGTGTTTATGGCTGTCTGCTTTTTTAGTTTAAGTGGTGTGATGATCAAGCGTGTGCAGATTGCGATTCATCCTATGGCAACAACATTTGGTGCCTTAGTTTTTGTAACCCCACTCTTTTTTATTGCTTGGTGGTTATTAGATGGTGAGTTGCATATACAAAACTGGAGTGCAAAATCATTGTGGGCTATTGGTTATCTAGGAATATTTGGATCTTTAGTAGGGGCTTTGGCGTATTTTCATGTGCTGCAAAACCTTAATGCAAGCACGGTATCACTTACTACACTTATAACTCCTAGCTTTGCGTTAGGCTTGGGAGCTTGGCTAAATAATGAGTCATTAAGCCAAGAGTTAATAATTGGTGCGGTTATTATTTTAATTAGTCTGGGCTTTTTTCAATTTGGTGATAAGTTTTTAAAACGCAGTAAAGTAAGCGCAAATTAGCTTTACTACATTTTTTCTATTTGAATAATTAAACGACGGTTTTTGTCTCGGCTTAAAATGTTATCGTTATTATCAACAAAGCGTTTTTCGCCCAAACCGGTTGTTTGTACTTTGGCTTCATCAACACCCAAGCTCACCATATAATCTTTTATAGTTTTGGCGCGCTTGCGCGATAAATCTAAGTTATTCCAGCGTCCGCCATAGCTATCAGTGTATGAGTCAATACTAATAGACTCTATGCTTGCATCATTTTTTAAATACTCAGCAATTTTATCAAGACGTTGTTGCGACGATTTAGTTAATTTACTGCTGTTAGATTGATAGTTCATTACAGTAAACGAAATATCTTCAAAGCTGTAAGGGAGTAGTTCATCGCGGCACTGTAAAAAAGCCCAGTAAGCTTGTTTAAAGTTTACGCTCGATATACCAACGGCAATTTTATCGGCACTGTTTTGCCAGTCTTGATAATAAAAAGTAGGGTAGTAGCCTTTTTCAAGCTCGGTAAGCATTTCCCATGCTGTTTTATTGCCTAGCTCGCCATCAAACTTTTTAAGTAATTTCATGTTTGCAATATCGCGAGCGGGCAATCCTGCACGCCATGTAGGTGGCACTGCTTTTAAACCTGCAATTGCGTAGTTATCTGGGCGAACAACCATATCTAAATTAAACGTTAAGTTTTTATTTTTACTTGCTGAAGCTTTAAAAATAGCTTCACCGTAATAAGGAACCTCATGATTTAATTGGCATTGTAAGCGCGTTGTTTTAACGACTTCCCAGTTGGAGTTGTCTTGGGTTGCTGTATATTGGCGCATAGCAGCTTGCGAGTGAGTACTGCAAAGCACTGCACTTATACTAAGGCTAATAAATAACAACTTATACTTCATGGTGCTCTCCAGCTATCCGGGAATGCCAATAATTTGGCAAATTAACGACTGCAATGATTAGTTTGTTCTCTATATAACTAACTCATAAGTTAAAGCAAGTTATGTGCCTACAATTTTAAAGCAATAAATACTTAAATCCCCTAGCCTAGGGGGCATCAATTTTGACATAATAGTCAGCTTACACGTATAAACAAAGAAGACTATGGCAAATACTGAGCAAACACCTTTCGCAAAACGCTTTCGTGGATTTTTTCCTGTTGTTATTGATGTTGAAACTGCAGGTTTTAACAAAGAAACAGATGCCTTATTAGAAATAGCAGCCTCTGTTTTAAAAATGGATGACGAAGGATTGCTCAGCATAGATCATACTGTTCATTTTCATGTTCAGCCATTCGAAGGCGCTAATATAGAACAAGCAGCCATCGACTTTAACGGTATAGACCCGTTTTCACCATTACGTGGCGCAGTGCCTGAAGGTGAAGTAATTAAAGAAATATGTAAAGTAGTACGCAAAGCGCAAAAAGCCGCTGGGTGCCAACGCTCAGTTATTGTGGCGCATAATGCTGCATTCGATCATGGCTTTTTAAATGCAGCAATAGAGCGTAACAACATTAAGCGTACGCCATTTCATCCGTTTGTAAGCTTCGATACAACATCTTTAGCAGGTTTAGCGTTAGGGCAAACTGTATTAGCAAAAGCATGTAGAGCGGCAGGTATCGAGTTTGACAACAGCCAAGCGCACTCTGCGCTTTACGACACAGAACGTACAGCTGAGCTTTATTGTTTAATAGTAAACCGCTGGCAGCAATTAGGTGGTTGGCCATTAGCGCCAACCGACGATTGCGACGCTAATGCCGAAGTTGAAACTGAGACACAAAATAACGAATAAACTAAAACGTCTGAGTAATTTTACCCTCAGTTAGCTTAACTAGGTGGGGCGGATAAATACGCGAAAATTGTTTAGAACCCTTCGCTATTCTAAGCTCCGTATCAAAGTGCATTAGTATTTTACTTTTAAATAGCGACTGACAGGCAAGTAATTGGACTATTTTTGTTTGATAAGTGATTTTCGGTTGTTTAACGTACGATTGATGCATGCAATTAAAATAAACCGTTACTAGGCCTTGAGTATCAGTACTTTACTCGGTTATACTGTTTGTACGCTCTGAATTGAGTTACTAATTCAGGGGCTGATTAGGATTCGACGGAATTCAAGAAGCCCAAGGTGCATGTCGAGGTGCGGTTTGCCTCGTTAAACAGCCGCAACCTAAAGTAATCGCAAACGACGATAACTACTCTCTAGCAGCTTAGGCTGGCTAGCGCTCCTTCCATGTATTCTTGTGGACTGGATTTTGGAGTGTCACCCTAACACCTGATCGCGACGGAAACCCTGGCCGGGGTTGAAGCGCTAAAACTAAGCGGCCTCGCCTTTACTTACCGTGTTTGTCCGGGACTTAAAGGTTAATTAAATGACAATACTAAACATGTAGTACCGACGGTCGAGGCTTTTCGGACGGGGGTTCAAATCCCCCCAGCTCCACCAATAAAGGTTTTTGAACTCGTTATTCGAAAACCATAAGAAACCCGCAAATTTGTTAACCCAAATTTGCGGGTTTTTTTATGGAATTCATAAAGTGAAAGTTGAGATTCTCTTATAGCTATAGCACGTAACTTCACTTTTATGACAATTATTAAAATACAAAATAACGACAGTATGCTTATTATGAAGTTAAATTAAGTATTGGCTTTATTCACCTAAACTGCATTGGCAGTGGTGTTTATGGCTTGTGTGTTTTGATGTTGTCTAATATGGATTTGGCTAATCCAATCAACAGCATTTATCCACTGCACTTTGGCAGGACAGTATTTTGAGTGATCTCATTGTATGTGTCATTATCCAAGTTTTTTGATTGTTGTATTGTTTGCTATATGAAACTAATTCGACAGATAAGGATTACACTTTTCAATAATTTTTGATTAAAAAAGCCCTAACAAACAGCGTTAAGGCTTTGGCGTGTAGCTGTTACTTTATCTTTTAGCGAGTGATTTTACAGATTGCTTTTGATCACTTGCTGGTTGGATTGCTTTGTCTATTAATGTTTCAGGTGGTTTATTTCGAACGCACATAAGTACTTTGTTCATTGCTTGGCATGTGCCTGTCGCTTTTTTATCATGGCTTGTGTAGCTGCAATCTTCATTAATGGCTTTTGCTTCACATGCTTCCCAAGGCGCATTTGAGCCGTGGCCTGCATGACTTAGCGCTGAGCATGAGGCAGCAAGTAAAAAGCCAGTGGTTAGTGCTTTTATCACGTTAAATATTTTCATTAGTATCTCAGTTAATTATTTAGCTAGAATACGAGTTATCTTGCGGTAGCACCTTTAAAACAACCAATAAACATGTTTTCAGATACATCGGCTGCATGGTAGTGGTATCCGCGTGTATCGTCGGTGTGGCCTCTACATTCGTCTAAATCAGTGGGTTCTAATCCATTTTCGTTAAGCATGCCAAAGATACCAAATCCATCGAGTGCATAACCCATCATGGCGGCATGACCGTCTGATTGAATTTGTGTTTGGCTACAACCTGCTTCACCATGGTAGTGATAACCTGCTACTAAGTTAATATGGCCAGCGCAATCATCAAAGGCTGCAATAGTGTATGCGCCTAAAATAGCCTCAACAGGCGCGGGTGCAGCAAGTACAACACCATTGAGAGCAACACCTACATTGGCGTTACCAATACTGCTATTTTGAGTGGTTGCAACAGGCGTTATTGGAATTAAAAATGATTCTGATATACCGCCATCAACATAATCAATAGAGCATTCTACGCAGTGGTTTTGGTATTGTTCTTCTACATTTGGACGTGCAGCGCCATCACACGATTCTTGTGTGTCGGTTACATTTACAAGGCCTGTACCTTCGTCGTATAGCTGCCAATGACTATCGTTATATAATGTAGGTAGATTTAAAATAAAGTCGCCGGTTATATCGTAAACCTCACCGGTGCCATCAAACCAAATACCGGCTTCGTCTGCTGTTGAGGTGATATTTTGAGGGCAAAATACACCAATCTCGTAATTTGAAGGCGCACCGGCAATATCAATTTTGTAGCATGAGGCTTCATCGCCATTACTTAGCGTACATGTTTGAGTGGTAATTGATGAAATGAGTGCATCGCTTTCAAAGTTAAAAGGGTCAACTTCTACAACAAAATCGGTTGAAGTATCTGTTGTAGTTCCCTCATCGGTGGTTGTTTCAGTTACGACGGTACTTTCAGCATCGCTACCGTTACAGGCAGCTAAACCCAGTGCAAATATACACACTGCAAGCGGTGTCAAAGTTGGTGTGTTAAATCTTCTCATCAAAAATATCCGGTAATGAAGTTGAATGTATAATATTTGTTAAATGTGCAAACAAAGTGCAAAAACAACGCAACATAGTACATAGCACGAGATAGAAGCTGATAAAGTTGCTATAAATGTGCTTAGTACCTTTTATTGTTTAAATACTGCGACTTAAAAGTACTTAAATAGGCAGTGGAGTTTTATGGATTTTTTATTTCCCGACAGCATGTCTTTATTTTTGTTTTTATTGTTAATGATCACCGCTGGCTTTACTTCTTTTATATCTGCTGCATTTGGTGCTGGTGGTGGATTAATGCTGCTTGTTGTTATGGCGTCGTTTATGCCAATGGCAGTTGTTGTGCCTGTGCATGGTTTAGTACAGCTTGGCTCTAATGCAAATAGGTTTTTACTCAGCTTTAGGCATATTGATAAAAGCATGTTTGTATATTTTGCGTTAGGCGGCTTAGTAGGGGCGGGGTTATCAAGTTTTGTAATTGATGATATATCACTTGATGCTATGAAGTTAGTCGTCGCTATTTTTGTTATTTATTTACTGTGGGGTAAAACGCCACCTATAAAATTAACCTCTAAGGTGTGGCGTATGGTCGCCGGTGGCATAACTACTTTTATTTCTATGTTTGTGGGGGCAAGTGGCCCATTAGTTGGTAGCTGTTTATATATAAATAATTACGAAAAGTTAAAATTTACGGCAACGTTTTCGAGCATTATGAGTGTGCAGCATTTATTAAAAGCGATAATTTATGGTGCTGTTGGCTTTAGTTTTTGGCAATGGATACCGCTTGTAATTGCTATGATAATAAGTGGTGCTGTAGGAACTTGGTTCGGAATTAAACTATTTAAAAGCATGTCTGGGGATAAATTCAAGCGTATTTTTAGGGTGATTTTAACGTTATTAACGCTGCAACTAGGTTGGCAAGGTATAAAAATGTTACTCCACTAATTTGCTTAGTGGAGTAAATTTAATTTTATTAAACATAAATTATTTAAGCGGATTAAATAATTCACTGCGTCAAAAAGTTACTAATATAGAGCGACTACGCTGTAATTTTTTGCCTTATCGATGAATTACATATTCTTTGTAATAATTGTTCATACGTTTAATTAAATTGGTATTAAAGCTTATTTAACAGCGGCTTTAATTGGCTTGTCGCCATCAAACAACTCAAAAATGCGGTTACTAATAAATGAGTTGGTCGCAATATGTAATAATGCATTAGCTACGTTTTCGCGGCTAACTTTGGCTTTTGAACGATCACTTGGTCGCTGCGTAGTTACTTGCATTGAAGCACTATCGTCAGTCAGTGTACCAGGGCGAACAATGGTATAATTTAAACCACTATTTATTAAATGCTCGTCAGCCATGTGCTTAGCAACTAAGTAAGGTTTTAAATCACCTTGAATCGAATCTGGATCGTCAGCACCAATCGAACTGACCATAATAAAGTGATTAACGCCGTGCTCTTTAGCGAATGTAGCTGCTTTTGTTGCAGCCCATAAATCAATAAGTACAGTTTTATCATCGCCTGTACTTCCGCCAGAACCAGCAGCAAAAATCACTTGGTCACAGCCTTTCATTGCGTCACCAAAATCGCCTTCAAGATCTTGCTTAACAATAGTTAAAAAAGAGCTGTTTAAATCGCTTAACTTATTTTTGTCGCGCACTAATGCCACAACATTTTGCTCATTTTCTAAAAGTAGCTCAGTTGCCATTTTACCTATTTGTCCGCTTGCGCCAATAATTAGGGTCTTACTCATAATTAACTCCTTCCAATAAATAGTAAAAGTAATGTGCTTACAAACAGACCTTGGGGTAGAGGATTATTTTTAAAGGGTAAAAAAGAGTTTAAATGAGCTAATTTCAAAAAATACTTTAATTAAAGTGCGATGCTTAACTGAGTATTAAAATTAACTGCTTTTGGTGTGTTTTTTAGAGTTTTTATTTGGCTGTTATGCTTTTTACATACTATCGTGATGGTGTAAGTTAACAATACTTTTTGGCAGTTATATTTTTAGGTGGTGTAGCGTTTTTGTCGGGAATGCTTTTAATTATAATTTTTTGAGCGATGTTTTTAACCTACCAAAAAGCACCGCTGTTGCTTAAATTTTATTACGAATTAAGTCTCGCACTATAAATCGTGCAGGATGAATAGCTTGGCTTACACGTTCGCTTAATGGGCGGGGTTCGTTATTTAAACAACTTACGAGGTGGTCTGCACTTAGTGGTGCGCTACACAACGCGCGTGCGCCAAAACCGGTAAAAATATGTAGGCCTTGTTGTGGCTTATTGAGTTGCTCATATTGGTAGCGTTTACCTAAACGTAGATTAGCAAAAGCCATTGTATAATCACTTTGCTCACACCATTGCCCAGCTATTGGTAGGTGATCTATAAATGTGCAGCGAACAGCCGCTTTTGCTGAGGTTATATTGCCAAGGGTGGCGGCAAATTCACTTTGGTCGTAAAAACTAAGTAACTGTTCTTTATTAGTTAGGTTGTCTAGCTCGGTAACTTGGCGGCTTTTAGTGTTTTTTTCAAACGTGGCACCCATACAGTGATGATCTAAATAAGCCGGTGTAAAATAGCCTTTATGGCATAGCACTGTTTTAAGTTTGCGTGATTGCTCACTTGCCTCAATATGTGAAACCTGACCGCGTACGCCTACTATAGGTAGCGCTTTTGTTTGCTCAAATGCATCGCTGTGCTCACCTGCACAAATAATTACATCGCTAAACGGGCCTAACAGCTCATCATTCGTTAATAAAAACCAACCGTTGTCAGTTTTTTTAAGCTGTTTTATATCGCAGTTAAATACGCTTTTAAATGGGTTTATGCTATTTGCAGCGCTAAGCATAGCGTTTACTAATTGTGGCGGGTTAACCCAGCCGCCTTGTTCAAAAAACACGCCTGAATAACCTGTTGTTACGCCGGCTATTTCATCGCCTTGCTCTGCGGTTACGTTACGCATTAGCTGGGTTGGCCACAGTTGCTTTTGTGCTAAGTTTTCGTGCTTATCAGCGAGAGGTTTTTTCACTGCGTGTTGTAATACGCCGCACCAATCGTAATCAAAATTAAAACCACTGCTAAGTAAGTTGTTATATAGGCGTTTGGCGTATAAAAAGCTATGTGCAAACAATTCGCTGTGCGGCGAGTTTTTAGCTTGTAGGTGAGGGTAAATAGCGCCTTGCACATTGTGCGAAGCCCCCATTGCAGGCTTTTCATCTTGGCAAAATAATTGGCTGGTTATGCCACGTTTAGCCAAGCTGTATAAAATACAGCTACTGGCAATACCACCGCCAATGACCGCTACATTTTTTAAAGTACTGCTATCTTGATTAAAATAAGCGGGGGTTGATTGAGCGTTATTAACATGTTTAAGTTGGCCAGTAAGCATATCTTCTTTTTGATTAAAATCTTTGGCTTTTTTAGTACTAAAGCCAGCCTCTATTAATCCTCGTTGAACAAAGTCAGCGGCAGTAAAAGTCGATAAGGTTGCATTAGCTCTTGTTATATTAGCCATGGAGTTAAATAAACTTTGCTGCCACATATCAGGATTTTCACTTGGCTCAAGCCCATTTAAATACCAAGCATCAACAATTCCTGTTTGCGGGTAGCTCATTGCTTGTATTGATTCAAGCGCATCACCAAAGTATAAATCGAGAACAACATTGCCATTATTAAATTCGAGCCGGTGGCATCCTTCTAAATTAATTGGGTAGTTTACTGTTAATTGCTCACTAAAATAACTTAAGGTAGGCCAAGCGGTTAATGCTTGTTTTAAGTCTGTTAATGTTAAGGGATACTTTTCAAACGAAATATAGTGTAGGCGTTTTACGCTTTTTTCACATTCATTTTGAACTTGCATCCGCTCAAGGTGGTCTTTAAAGCGTTGCCACGTATTTAAAAAGTTTAAACCGGTGCCAAAACCGGTTTCGGCAATAACAAAATGTGATTGGTCATGATTTTGTAATCGTACATCTATATTATTTTGCTCATAGTACACATAATGCGATTGAGCTAAGCCATCGTCATTAGAAAAATAAATATCACCGGAGTCATTAGTCAAAGGTGTACCTAAATTATTAATGTGACTATGTGCGTTCTTAATCATAATTTTTTAAATTTATAGATATATTTTTAATTATTTTACGGGTTTTCTTTGTAATAGTCTGGCGTTATTTATAAGCTAGCAGTTCAGAGTACAAGTGTACGCTAGAAAGCTGACCACTTAGGTGATTAAATTCGCGTAAAATAGAATGCAATTAAGTATTAAGCTAAGGGAATTACCCATGAGAAGAGCTGTAATTACAGGTATCGGTGTTGTATCAAGCATTGGTAACAACAAAGAAGAAGTATTAGAATCGTTAAAAACGGGCAAAAGCGGCATCGCTTTTAACCAAGAATTTGCCGATTACAAGTTACGTAGTAACGTATCGGGTAAAATTGATATTGACGTTAAAGCACATGTTGACCGCAAAGCAATGCGCTTTATGGGCGATGCTGCTGCATATTCTTATATTTCGATGACTCAAGCAATTGAAGACTCAGGTTTGTCTGACGACCAAGTATCAAATGAGCGCACGGGTATTATTGTTGGTTCTGGCGGTGGTTCGTCTAAATGGCAGGTAGAAGCTGCTGATATTTTACGTGAAAAAGGCGTAAAACGTGTAGGGCCTTATATGGTGCCACGTACTATGGCGAGCACTACATCTGCTTGTTTAGCAACACCCTTTAAAATTAAAGGTGTTAACTACTCAATTAGCTCTGCATGTGCAACATCTGCGCATTGTATTGGTAATGCAGTAGAACAAATTCAATTAGGTAAGCAAGATGTTGTTTTTGCTGGTGGCGGTGAAGAACTACACTGGACATTGGCAATGGAATTTGACGCTATGGGCGCACTTTCTACTAAGTACAACGAAACACCAGAAAAAGCGTCTCGTACATACGATGCAAATCGCGATGGTTTTGTTATATCTGGCGGCGGCGGTATTGTTGTAGTTGAAGAACTTGAACATGCACTTGCACGTGGCGCGCACATTTACGCTGAAATTGTTGGCTACGGTGCAACATCAGATGGCTACGACATGGTTGCTCCATCTGGCGAAGGTGCAGCACGTTGTATGCGCCAAGCTATGCAAGATGTAGACAGCATTGATTACCTAAACACGCATGGTACATCTACACCTGTAGGCGACGTTAAAGAGCTTGGTGCGATTCAAGAAGTGTTTGGTGGTAAGTCACCAATGATCAGCGCAACTAAAGCAATGACGGGTCATGCCCTCGGTGCTGCAGGTGTTCACGAAGCTATCTTCTCAGTATTGATGCTAGAGCACAGCTTTGTAGCGCCTTCAATTAATATTGATGAGCTAGATGAGCAAGCGGCAGGTTTAGATATTATTACTGAGCGTCGTGATGTTGAGTTAAATACTGTAATGTCTAATAGCTTTGGCTTTGGTGGCACAAACGCGACTTTAGTTATGAGTAAGTACAAAGGTTAATTTGAGCTTATAAGCCCTAAATATGTAAACACATATCTGGGCTAAATAGCTTAAAACAAAAAAGGAAAGCCGAGGCTTTCCTTTTTTATTATCGAAAGTTAAATTAACCTTCGTTATGTTCTTTACGTGCTTGCTCAATTTCGTCAGCAATTTCTTGCGCTTTGTGCTTAGTTTTTTCAGTTAACTCGCCAGCAGCTTCTTTGCTTTTAATCCACGCATCAACCGCAATCTCTTTGCCGTCGTCGTACATGTCTAAGCCCATTGTTTTACTTTGCTCTAATAGCTCGTTTAAAGACTCATCATTTTTAAGATCGTTAGTTGTCTCTTTAACGTCGTTCCATGCATCACCAAGCTTTTCTTGCATTTGTGCGCTTTTATCTTTTGCATCTTCTTTTACTTCGTTGGCATCTTCACAACCAGTTAACGTAATTAAAGTGCCTAATAAAGCTAAACCTGCTAATTTATTCATGTGCTATCCCCTTTAGAGACTGATAATTAATTCGTGGCGGACTATACAACAATGAAAATGAACACACTCGGAACAGAACGATTAAATTTAAAATTAATGCATAAAGATACAGGCTCACAATTATATGAGCAAACGTATTGGGGATTATGGGAAGTAACAATAAAAAAAAGTAATATTTTTATTGGCTATATAATTGTAAAACCAATGGATTTATTTAGTGAATTACCTGATTTTAGTGATATAGAAATTGGTTGGCGATTAAAACAAGAAAGCTGGGGCAATGGCTATGCGACAGAAGCTGCCTGTGCCATGTTTAATGAGATAACTAAGCAACAAGATGTAAAAAAAATCAGTGCGACGGCTAATAAAAATAACCTAGCCTCTATAAAGGTTATGGAAAAGTTAGGCATGCAATTTGTTAAAAACTACACACAAAAAGAACAAGGTGCTGATGTAGCTTCAGTACATTATTCAAAGAGCATAGATTAATAGAGCGTGTGAACGTTATTTCGTATCAGAAAATATCAATACAGATTGCCATAAACAATAAATTAAGGATGTTCCATGGGACTATTTTTCTCTAGAAGCAAGTTTATTGCTAAAAGTTTATTTATTTTACAGCTAAGCGTGTTTAATCTCGCAGCAGAACCTTTAGCGCAAAGCGCGGTCGCAATGCCTGACTCGTTCAGTGCCGATGCTGCTAAAAGTATATTAGAGCAAGGCGGTAATGCTGTTGATGCGGCTATTACGGCACAATTTGTACTTGCAGTGACGCTTCCTGAAGCTGGAAATATTGGCGGCGGGGGATTTATGCTTATTCAAAAAGATGGCAAAGGCGATTTTATAGATTATCGCGAAACAGCGCCAACAGCGGCTCATCGTGATATGTATTTAGATGAGCAAGGTAATGTTATTGCAAACAAATCAATATATGGCATTCACGCAAGCGGTGTACCTGGCAGTGTAGCGGGTATGTGGCTTGCCCATCAAAAGCATGGCACTTTAAAGTGGGAAGCACTAGTACAGCCTGCTGTAACGTTGGCTGAGCAAGGGTTTGTAGTTCCGCCTAAGTTAGCAAAAGGTGTTAGCCATTATATAGCTCATCTAAAAGAGCAAAAAATAAATGTAAACTTTGAAAAATATTTTGCTGATGTAAAAGCCAATAAAGTCTTTAAGCAACCAGAGTTAGCGGCAACGCTAAAGCGTATTCGTGATAACGGCCAAGATGGATTTTATAAAGGCGAAACTGCAAATATTATTGCTAAATTTATGCATCTGCATGGTGGTATTATTAATCAAGATGATTTAAAAAATTATACCGCTAAATCACGTACACCCATTAAAGCAAGTTGGAATGGCTATGAAGTACTTACTTCGCCACCGCCGAGTTCAGGTGGTATTGCTATTTTACAGTGGCTCAAAATGTATGAGTTACAAAAACCAGATGCAGGCTTAGCGCATAACTCGACTCAGTATGTGCACTTACTTTCTGAAATAGGTAAACGTGTATTTGCAGATAGAGCAGAGTATTTAGGCGATCCTGATTTTTTTGATGTACCAGTAAACGCGTTAACTAATATTAATTACCTCAAAGAGCGCAGTAATGGCATTTCGTTGACCGCTATCTCGACTACCGAAAATATTAAACCGGGCCTTAAAGAAAGTGAGCAAACTACGCACTTTTCAATCGTTGATAAAATGGGTAACGCTGTAGCAAATACCACCACAATAAACTTAGGGTTTGGTAGCGGTGTCGTTGTTGAAGGTGCGGGGTTTATTTTAAATGATGAAATGGACGACTTTAGCGCCAAACCAGGCGTTATGAATGTGTTTGGTGCAATAGGCGGTAAAGCTAATGAAATACAGCCACACAAGCGTATGTTGAGTTCTATGACACCTACAATATTACTTAAAGACAACACCGTTAAAATGGTGACAGGCTCGCCTGGTGGCACAACCATTATTAGCTCTGTGTACGAATCTATCTTAAATGCGATAGAGTTTGATATGAGTGCAGAGCAGGTTGTAAATAGCCCTCGTTTTCATCATCAATTGTGGCCTAAAAATATAATTAGAACGCACATAGGTTTAACCGATAGCGTGAAAGCAGAGCTTACAAAAATGGGTTACACCATAGACGAGAGACACTTTGGTGACTTACACGTTATTATTAATAAAAATGGGCAATTAGATGCTGCTTCTGAAGCATCAGGGCGCGGTAAATCAATTGTTTTTTAAATAAAAAAACACCGCGCTAAAAAGCGCGGTGTTTAAAATAATAAAAGCTTATTGAGTATCAATTAAATCTTCAACACCCACTATTAGCCATGGAGCATCGTCTGAAATTAGACGCTCTAAGTGCCAAATTCCTAAAATAGGCTGTTCTTTTTTATCGCCTAAATCACGGTACTTACCTTTAAAGCGAACACTAACCTGCCACGATTGCGCATTTGTATCTGCACGCACAAGTTCGGCATCAATAAACATTACTTCAGTGTCTACACTCTGTATAGCTTCACGTTCAGCTTTAAACTCGGCAACAAGCGCAGGGCTTAAGTATTCAGCCATTGTGGTGTAATCGGCATTATTCCATGCAGTTTGTAGCGTATGGTAATGACTACGGGCACCTTGCAAAAAGCCATTAACGTCAAAGTTAGGTGGTAAATTAAAAGGGACACTTTCATCTTGTGGGGCGCTGTTAGCAAAGCCTGTACTTGTTGGTTGCTCGATAGGTGCTTGTTTAAAAGCATTTTGCTGAGCACTTGTACCTGCACTGGCATTTGCAAGTTGTGGGGCACGATTAGCACGTAAAAAGCCTGTTACTAGCTTAAATAAAATAAATAGTCCGCCAGCTAATAAAATCATTTCTAATAGCTGAAAACCTTCAAAATCGTCGCCTAACATTGCTGCAATTAAGCCACCCGCTAAAAGACCACCCAAAACGCCAGCCATAATGCCTTTTTTATTTGATGTGGCTTTAGGTGCTGCTGTTGGGGTTGTTGTATCTGCTTTTTGTTTTTGTGCTGTTTGTTGTGTTGCAGGAGTTTGTCCGCGTTTACTACTGCCAAACTTTTTACGTGTGTGTGCATCAAAACTGGCAGTACATAATAATGCCAATAATGAAAAAATAACGATGATGTTCTTCATGAAATTCCCTAATTAAAATCGAGCCGCGATTATAATTTACTTTCTTAAGGAGTTTAATTAATTACTTTAAAAATCAGAGGTTTTGAGTATAAAAGAAAAAGTTTATTGGTGGGTATATAATCAAAAAACCGCTTAGTAGGGACTAAGCGGTAAATTTGTTTATTTTAAAGCCAACGAATAGCGCCAGTAACGCGTTCGTTATAAGTATTTAGAGGTGCTCCAACACTTGCCACTAAAATAGTATCTGCTTGTGAGCCTCGGTTAATATGACCTTCAAAGCGCTCATCGCGGAAATTATCATCGCCAAAACCAAATGATTTATTTTCAGAAGGTACTATAAATACCGTCATAGGACCAAAGTCAGACTCAAATATCAAATGTAGCCCTTTTTCGCCTTTAAAATCACAAAACATAGCGTAAGTTACATCACCAGGAAGCTCATCAAGATGACCACCTAATACTGCAAGCTTGTCGTTAACGCTTTGTAGGCTAATGGGCTCTTTTTTATCAAGCGCACTAATTTCGTAGTACACATGGGCAAGCGCATGCTCACCCGCTTCGTGTGCAATATTTTGCTCTGTACTAAAAAAGAAGGCACTAATAGCCACTACAAAAGATGCAGCTAATGCAAGATGCACGCGGTCAAGCTTAAAACGCGAGCGGGCATCAACTACATTTTTTCCTGTTGCTTGCTCTTCTTGTAGTGCTTTTTCTTTTAACGATGTGTTTAAAAGAATGCGGTCTGCAAGGTTTTCAGGCACAGGTATATCTAAAGAGTCTTGAATAAATTTATCAAAATCTTTCATATCATTAATAAAACTTTGTCGCTCTGGGTTATTGTTAGCAAACTCCATGAGCTCCTTGTCAATGTCGTTTGGCTGCGCAATAGTGCGGCGACGAAACTCAAGTTCATCCATTATTTTGATGCCCCTTTAAGTTGTTCATCATCACGGCTTAAAGCCTCTTTAAGTTGATTTCGGGCACGGTATAAACGAGTCATTACCGTGTTTTTATTTAAATTAAGTATGCCAGCGATCTCTTCACCAGAGCAGCCCATTACAACTTGTAGTAATAATGGCTCTCGGTATTCATCAGATAGCAGGGCGATCTGGCGTTGGATAACCGTTTGCTCCATTTCATCATCTAATGAGTGGCTGGTTTCATCAACAAGCGTATCGTTTTCTACGTCGCTGTAATCAAACTGTTTACGTTCAAATCGGCGCGCATTTTCTCTTCGTAATATAGTAAGCAGCCAAGGTTTAGCTGCCTTTTGATCAAGTAAAGAGTCGAGAGAACGCCACGCGCGTAAAAACGTTTCTTGTACTAAATCATCTGCTATGTGCGGATCACGGCATAACCAATAAGCAAAGCGATAAAGCTCTTTATTGTAAACGTGGACCAAGGCTTCATAACGCTTTTGTTTCTCTGCCATATCGATTAAGACCTGATTGTTTGATTTTTTCTTTCCAAGCATAAGCACTTTTTTAATTAAAAATTATTATTTATTGCAAAAAAAGACCTGAGTATCGTAGTTATTAATCATAAAGGTCTTTTAATACAGCTTGTTGCGACTTTGATGCTTGAGTTTGATAGTTCTCAAGAATTTTAATAATAGCATTAAGATCCGTGTTTGCGCCTTTATTACTATAAAGTTGTGCCTGCAATTGGCTAATGAGGCCATTAAGCTCGCTGCTGTTTACGCGGATGCAAAGTTCATCAATAGCGCCAACATTTTTGTGAGTCACCTTTACAGAAAAACTATTTAATGCGGTGTAAAAAGCTTTCACATCGTGTGTTTTAGCGAGCGTTTTAAGCTCATTTAAGCTCGGCTGAGAAATATCACGGTTGTTTGGTTGTAATTTCTCAGTCGTATTTTTAGTAGAACGGGTCATTAAGTAAAAAATTACAGTACCAATCCATAAAATATACCCTAAAGCGGCAACAACTATTAACCAAAGAGGAGTATCACTTTTAGTTTCAATACGTTGTGTGCCTGTCGCTTCATTCGAAATATTTTCAATAGCAGGTAAATTGTTTGGGTTTGATTGTGGGTTTGCCACGGCGGTATTAGGTGCGGTACTACTTGGCGTTACCGTTATAGTGCGCTTTGGCAATGTAGCTACGCTAATACGGTTCATTTTAGTATTAAACCAAGGCAGCTGTATTTCAGGTAAAGTGTAAGTACCTGGTTTTTGCGGCAGTAATGCATACGATGCAGTTTGCTGCGATACAACGCGTCCGTCACGTACTGCATTGTTATTTTCTTTTTTATCAGGGTAGCTGCGTATGCCATCAATGGTAGGCATAGAGATTTCAGGTAATTGCTCTTTTGTAACCCCAAGCGCTGTAAGTGTAATAGTACGTGTTATAGGCGTACCTACTTCTACGGTGTTGTCGTTAGGTTGCCATTCTTCATCAAGACTAACCAGCTCGCTTGGTAACCATGCACCTTTATAGTCACTCGGAATTGGTTTGATTTCTACTTGCTGATCGTCGCCAAGAGCTGATACTTCTAATTGACGATAATTTTGTTGTACTCGTCCTTGAAAAGCGGGGCCTGCAATAGTGTACGCACCACTTTTTTGTGGCTGAATCAAATACTCGCGAGTAATAACAAGGTAGCGTTTACCATCAACAAGCTCATAGCTTTCAGTTTGTTTACCCAATTGGGTTAGCTGAGCATCTTCCATACTTGGTGTGCTTAAGCTACCATCAAGCAGTTCTTTCGCAAGGTAAAGCTTAATAGTGTAAACACCGGCTTCTTGGACAAACAATGAATTACTCGAGAGCGACGTTTTTAAAAATATTTCATTATTTTTATCTGCATCAACTGAGCGTTTTGCCACTTTTAATTTAATAGGCTGTGAGGTTAACCCTGCAACGCTAAATGCAGGAATAGTGTAATCGCCCTCTGCACGGGTCATTAATTTAACCGACCACGTGGTTTGTTTATTAATGCTGCCATTAATAATGTTGGTACGAGAGCTTAAGCTTGTTGGGCCTACCACAAAGTCTTTTAACAGCGATGAGGTGTCTGGTTGCTCGCCTTTAACTGTATCGTCTACGGATATATTAAGCATAAAAAATTCACCCGCTAAAACAGGGTTTTTATCTACGCTGGCTTCTAATTTGGTGGCAGCCCACGAAGGCATCGCACTTAATAGCAATAAACAGCAAAATAATCGCATTACCATGATTTTTCGACTCCTGTAGGGCGACGTTTATATTGTCTTTTTTGGGCTTCTAATTGCATTTTATTCCGTAATAAAATAGCCGGATCGTCCGGGACTTTTCTAAGTAGTTGATTAAGCTGTTGTGCTTTTTCTTTTTCTTCATTAGTGAGCTCACTTGCTTGGGCTTGCATAGCTTGTTGCTGAGCATTTTGTTTTTGCTCATCAGTAGCAGGTTGCTCACTCATTGTTTGTGGCTTACTTTGTTGTTGCTCGTCTTGAGGCTGGTCAGCGTCTTTATTTTGCCCTTGCTCACTTTGTGGCTGAGCTTGCATATCAGGTTCATTTTGCTTGTCTGATTGCTCGCCAGGCTCACCTTGTTGATCTTTTGATTGTTCAGACTCTTTATCTGATTCTTTATCAGATTCTTCATCGCTTGAGCTTTGACTTTCGTTTTCGCCTTTTTCAGAATCGCTTTTATCACCATTTTGTTGCTTATCCTGTTTTGACTCATCAGAATTTTGCCCTTGGTTTTGCTCATCTTTTTTCTGGCTATCATCTTGGTCTTGAGAGTCGTCGCCGTCGCTTTGCTGATCTTGCTGGTTTTGTTGCTCTTGTTGATTGAGTAATTGTTCAACTAAAGCTTGGTTGTCAGTTGCTTGTGTAAAGTCGTCTTGTAAGGTTTGGGCTTGTTTGTAGGCTTCAATGGCGTCCTCAAGCTTGCCAGCTTTGGCGAGGGCATTACCGTAGTTGTATAAACCGCTAGCCGACTTATCATTACTAAACTCATTAAGTGCAGCATCAAAATTACCTTGCTGGTAAAGCGCCGCGCCTTTTAACTCACTCGATTGCGCCTGTGTTGCTGCATCGTATTCTTTATTTTTGTAAGCCTCTAATGCACGTTGATCTGCATTTTGCAAAAGAGTAGGAAGCTCTACGGCATACGCATTTTGCTGCGGTAAAAAGCTAAAGGCTAAAAAAGCCCCCAGCAAGGCAGCGCGTCTAAATAAATACAAACCAAATGGCAGTAATAACAAGAGTCCGTATATACCTGCATCTATTCGCCAAAGTGCGTGGCTTTGTTTTTCGTCTTTCAATAATTCACTCTGTGCATTTGGGGCAAACGTATTTATGTCGTTATTACTAGGCTGGTAACTAGCAAATTTACCACCACTGCTCGATGCTAAATTTTTAAGCTGACTGGCATTGAGAGTAGGTACTACAATTTGGCCGTATCTGTCTTTCAAAAAACCACCTTCAGGTAACTTAATTGGAGCGCCTTGAGCGGTACCCACGCCATATATATTTAATCTATATTGGGTGTTACTGGTAAAGCTACTCACGTCGCTTTGTTCTTGTTGGTCAATACCGTCGGTCACTAAAATAATGTCGCCATCAATATAACCCGCTTGCGTTAATAGCTCTTTGGCCATATCAAGACCGGCTAAAACGTTTGAGCCTTTGTCTGGCATTATTTCAGGGCTTAAGCTTGGAATTAAATTACTAAGTGTTGTGGCGTCGTTTGTTAGTGGCGATATTATATAGGCCGTGCCTGCGTAAGCTACAAGCGCGGTATCACCTTCTTTAAATAGCTCAATCATATCAAGCGCTTTAAAGCGTGATTGCATTAAACGATTTGGTAAAATATCAGTGCTGTACATTGAGTACGACATATCCATAACAATTACACGGGCACTTTTACTTTGAAATACAGGAACTTGTTTTTTCTCAAAGCTAGGCCCAGCACTAAATAAAATGCCAAGGCTGCAAAACAAAGCAACTAACCAAAGTGGCTGGCTGGCTTTAGTGTTTGCTTCGCTCATTATAAATTGTGCTAAATGCGGTGCAATTAGCTGCTCACTAGTCGTTTTTTTATGCTTAATTAAGGCAACAAAAAATAATGCCACAGCAGGTATGAGTAACCATAAAAGAGCAGGGCGAATAAATTCAAAATCCATTAGTTTGGCTCCTTTAATGCACGCAGTGTACTAAGCATTACTTTTAAGCTAATAAGTAAAATAGCGATAAGTAACGGGTAGTAAAATAATGAGCTTTGTGGGCGAAATGTTTGTTCATCAGCGCTAATAGGTTCAAGTTTATCAAGCTCTGCGTAAATTTGTTGAAGGCCTGCTACATCTTTGGCTCTAAAGTATAATCCGCCAGTTTGCTCGGCAATCTTTTTAAGTAAGCTTTCATCTAAATTACTGCCACTAGAGCCACCCATATTAAAGAGGCTAAAGCCGCGCGGATTATCTGAGCCAACGCCAATGGTGTACACTTTAATACCTTCTTCGCGAGCTAGCAGTAGTGCATCTTCTGGGTTTAAATTACCAGCGGTATTTTGTCCGTCGGTTAATAGCACCACAATTCGGTTACTTTCATCTTTATTGGCAAAGCGTTTTACCGAAAGACCCAATGCATCACCAATGGCTGTTGCGCGCCCCACTAAACCAATTTGCGCTTCACTGAGCATTTTACTTACTGTTTTAACGTCGCGCGTGAGGGGGGTTTGTAAAAATGCGGTGTCGCCAAATAATATCAGCCCAAGCCTGTCGCCTTGACGCTGCTCTATAAAATCACTGAGTACGGCTTTTACCATGGTAAGGCGGTCAACATATTGGCCATTGTAAGCCATGTCTTGTTCGGTCATCGAGCCTGATAAGTCAACTGCTAACATTATATCGCGCCCTTCATTTGGTAATGAGATTGGCTCATCTAACCATGTTGGATTGGCAGCGGCAGTAACAAGTAATAACCAAATTATCCATTCGAAAGGATTTAAACGTCGTGCGTGTGGCTCAATGCTTTGGCTGGTTAAATTGTGCTTTGCAAAACTGGGTATACGTAAACGCGTACTGGCATTACTTGCCGCGGGTTTTAATAGTAAAAGTAATAAAGGCAAGGGCAGTAATAAAAATAACCATGGCCAGCTAAATTCAAACATTTACTGACTCCTTTATTTTAAATTGCTTAATACCTTGGCGAAATTTTTCGCACAGTGTTGTATCTTTTTGGCTGGGATTATACAAGCTTAGTATTTCTTGTTCTGTAAAGCTCAAACCGGTGAGTGTATTAAGTGTTGTGCACCATTTAGAGGTAGATTGCGCAGCAAGGCGCTTGTCGTAATATTCAATCACTAAACGTTTTAAAATAATATGCAGTTGCTGAGGATTTTGCTCACTTTGGCTCAATTGTATTGCGTAGCGTTTAGGCTTTTTAAATTTATGTTTTTTGTAAAATATATAAATAGCTGCGCACAGTGCTAAAAACAGCAGTGCAATAATAACCCACCAAGCAGGGGCGAGTGGCCACCAATTAACTTGGCTTGGCGCTATTATATCGTGCAGGCCATCGAGTGGATTGGTTTGCATGGTTATTTTCTCACTAATTGCAGCTCAAGCGGTGTTGCTGCATTGAATGATATTAAATTAAGACCCGATTTAGTTAAGCGATTAAAGCGCGTACTAAATGCTTGCTCAGCATTTTTAGCAAAGCGTTCTCTAAAGCTGTTATCCATTAATGGTAGGGCAAAGTCTTGACCATTTGCATTAACGGTGACTGCTTGCTTAAACGCAGGTAACTGATGCTCAAATGGATCGCTTATATGGCAACCAATCAGCTCGCAGTGGCGGCTTAATATTTCGAGTTGCTTAAAGCTCGCATCATCCAGAGCATTAAAATCAGACACTAAATACACTAAGCTACCTGGTTTTGCTAAATGATTTAGGCGCTTTAGGTTATCGCTAAAGTTGTTAGGGGCTGTTTTATCAATGTTGTTGAGTGCTTGCTGGTGGTTGTCGCATAAATTATGACAAAGCTTAAGGACTGCTTTTTCACGGGCGCTGGGCTTTAACTCCAAATGCGAGTGCTGATTAAACACAATACCGCCAATTCTATCGCCGCGCTGACACGCCGACCATGCAACAAGAGCGCTTATATGCGCAGCTTGCACCGACTTTAACAGTAACTTTGAACCAAACAGCATTGAGTTAGAAAAATCAGTAAATACAAACACAGGGCGCTCTTTTTCTTCTTGAAAGAGCTTTGTGTGAGTCTCGCCGGTACGCGCAGTAACTCGCCAATCAATAGAGCGAATATCGTCACCTTGCTGATAATGTCGCACTTCGGCAAATTCCATTCCTCGGCCTTTGTGCGGTGCAAGGTATTGCCCTGTTAAGGTGTTTTTTATTTTTACCTTAGGGGCAAGTTCAAGCAATTGCGCTTTGGCTTTGTAATACATCAGCTCTTTGAGTGCTAAATTAACACCGTGGCTATGGCTCTGTTTGAGCCATGCTTGGGATTCCAATTGTTTTTGCATAACTTATGGTACGGCTACAAGTTCAACTATACGGCTTATTACTTGATCTTTAGTAATGCCATCGGCTTGGGCTTCGTAACTTAAAATAATGCGATGACGCAGTACGTTATGCACAACAGCTTGAATGTCATCAGGTGCTACAAAGTCACGGCCTTGAAGCCATGCATGAGCACGAGCACATTTATCAAGTGCTATTGTTGCACGCGGACTTGCACCAAATTCAATCCAGCTACCTAGTTGCGCATCTAATTTAGCGCCTTCACGGGTGGCAATAATAAGTTGTACTAAATATTGCTCAAGCGGCTCTGCTAAATAAAGGCCTAGTATCTCTTTACGAGCTGCAAATAAATCGCTTTGACTAATTTTTTGCAATACCGGCTGTTGCTCGTTAAGTGCTTCGCCGCGCGTTAAACGCAGTATATCAAGCTCATGCTCTGCGCCAGGGTAACCAATACTTAGGTGCAGTAAAAAACGATCCAGCTGGGCTTCTGGTAACGGATAAGTCCCTTCTTGCTCTAGCGGGTTTTGTGTTGCCATAACTAAAAACAGCTCGCTAAGCGGATAGGTGTTTTTACCTACGGTAACTTGGCGTTCAGCCATGGCTTCTAATAATGCTGATTGTACTTTGGCTGGTGCACGGTTAATTTCGTCAGCTAAAATTAGGTTATGAAAAAGAGGGCCTTTTTCAAATACAAACTCGCTGGTTTGTTGGCGGTAAATATCGGTACCTGTTACATCAGCCGGTAATAAGTCTGGCGTAAACTGTACGCGCTGAAATGAGCCTTCAATGCCTTTAGCAAGTGCATTAACCGCACGTGTTTTTGCAAGCCCAGGAGGGCCTTCTACTAATAAGTGACCATCAGCTAAAATAGCAATAAGTAGCGCTTGTGTAAGCTCTGGCTGGCCAATGATTTGTGTATCTAAGTACGTTTTTAATTGTGAAAATGCGTTAGCTGCCATAATAAGTGGACTGTCCTCGTCAGCTGGGTTTGTACCTAATAGTGTTAGGTGATAAATACTGACCTATTTATAAGGTTTATAATTGGGTAACTCAAGAGTTAGACTGTATTTTTTAAAATAGTTCGTTATTTTTTAACGATTTTTAGCGTACCACAAAACTTTGTAAATGCGTCTAAAAAAGCCTATTGTGATAGTCGTAATTAAACACTATTTATATAAATTTGTGTTTTTCTATTGGCTTTAGCACACGGGTTGTTTAGAATCGAGGAAAACAAACAGGTCAGACCTGTCAGCGGGAGAGCATAAATGTCTAAGCAAAACATACTAAAAACACCAAAGGGCGACCGTATTGCCATAGTTAGCGGCTTACGTACACCTTTTGCAAAGCAAGCAACAGCGTTTCACCATGTACCTGCACTTGATATGGGTAAATTGGTGGTTAACGAAATGCTTGAACGATTAAATTTCAACAAGTCAGAAATTGATCAACTTGTATTTGGTCAAGTAGTACAAATGCCAGAAGCGCCAAATATTGCACGTGAAATTGTATTGGGCACAGGTATGCCGGTATCGGTTGATGCATATTCTGTATCGCGCGCATGTGCTACCAGCTTTCAGGCTATTGCTAATGTAGCTGAGTCTATTATGGCGGGATCTGTAAGTGTAGGTATTGCAGGCGGCGCAGATTCGTCATCAGTATTGCCAATTGGTGTAAGTAAAAAGCTAGCAGGCAGCTTAGTTGATTTAAATAAAGCGCGTACGCTTGGTCAACGCTTAAAAATATTTTCAAAACTGCGCTTAAAAGATTTATTACCAGTGCCTCCTGCTGTTGCAGAGTACTCAACAGGCCTTTCAATGGGGCAAACTGCTGAGCAAATGGCTAAAACACATAATATTAGCCGTGAAGATCAAGATGCGTTAGCGCATCGTTCTCACTCACTTGCAACGCAAGCATGGGCTGATGGAAAGTTAAAAGATGAAGTAATGACGGCACATTTACCGCCATATAAAAGCTTTATTTCAGAAGATAACAACATTCGTAAAAACTCAACGGTTGAAGGCTACGCCAAGCTTAAACCTGTTTTTGACCGTCAGCACGGTACTGTTACTGCCGCAAATGCAACACCATTAACTGATGGTGCAGCGGCCGTACTTATGATGAGCGAAAGCAAAGCAAAAGCACTTGGCTACGAAATACTAGGTTACGTACGTAGCTTTGCATTTTCGGCAATTGGCGTAGAAAAAGATATGTTAATGGGCCCAGCTCATTCAACGCCTATTGCACTAGATAGAGCGGGTATTACGCTTGCTGATCTAGATTTAATTGAAATGCACGAAGCGTTTGCATCGCAAACACTTGCCAATATGAAAATGTTTGCTTCAGACAAATTTGCACAAGAGCATTTAGGTCGCAGCAAAGCAATTGGCGAAATTAACATGGATAAGTTTAACGTTAACGGCGGCTCTTTAGCATATGGTCACCCATTTGCAGCAACAGGTGCACGCTTAATTACGCAGAGCTTACACGAGCTTAAACGTCGTGGTGGCGGTTTAGCATTAACAACAGCGTGTGCTGCTGGTGGTTTAGGTGCAGCCTTTGTATTGGAGAGCGCGTAATGACAGATTCAGTATTTAATTTAGCGGTAGATGAAAATAAAATCGCCGTGGTAACGATTGATGTGCCGGGTGAGAAAATGAATACCCTGCGCAGCAGTTTTGCCGATGATTTAAAAGTATTACTAGAAGACGCTAAGTCGCAAAATGTAAAGGGCATGGTATTTATAAGCGGAAAAAGCGATAACTTTATTGCTGGCGCCGATGTAAAAATGCTTGATAGCGTTCAAAAGCGTGAAGATGCTTTAGCTATTAGCGAGCTATGCCATAAAGCATTTTTTGATATGACAAAGCTGCCATATACAACAGTTAGTGCAATTCATGGTGCTGCATTAGGTGGTGGTTTAGAGTTTGCTTTAGCGTGTGATTACCGTATTGGTACCGACAGTGATTTAACAAAAATTGGTCTACCAGAAGTGCAACTTGGTTTACTACCTGGTGGCGGCGGTACCCAGCGTTTAACTAAAATTGTCGGCATTCAAAAAGCACTTGAGTGGATGCTAACCGGTAAACAAATTCGTCCTACGCAAGCTAAAAAAGCAGGCGTGCTTGATGATTGCGTACCGCACAGTGTGCTGCTAAAAGTTGCAAAAGAATTTGCGACTAAGAAAAAGCCACAAGCAAAAGAGCCAAAGCTCGACAATATTAGTAAATTATTAGAGTCAAACCCGTTTGGTCGTAACTTTATCTTTAAAAAAGCCAAAGAAAACGTACTTAAAAAAACGGGCGGGCACTACCCAGCACCACTAGCTATTATTAAAGCAGTGCGAGCTAGTGTAGAGCTTGATGAGCTAAAAGCGTATAAAACAGAAGCTGAAAGCTTTGCAACACTTGTAATGAGTGACGAATCTAAAGCGCTTCGCGGTATTTTCTTTGCAACCACTGAAATGAAAAAAGAGTGGCGCAATGATGACGCACCCGCAATAAGCAAAACTGCTGTTTTAGGTGGTGGACTAATGGGCGCAGGCATTGCGCACGTAAGTGCTGTTAAAGCTAAAGTACCGGTACGTATTAAAGATGTAGCAGAGCAGGGCATTAGTAATGCAATGAGCTACACCTATAAAATTTTAGACAAGCGCCTTAAGCGTCGTATTATGTCTAAAGCTGATGTGCAGTTAACAATGAACCGTATTACAGGTACAACTGACTACAGTGGCTTTAAACACATTGATTTAGTAATAGAAGCGGTGTTTGAAGATCTTGCTCTTAAGCAAGGTATGGTTGCAGACGTAGAGCAGCAATGCCAAGCAAATACAATTTTTGCAAGTAACACGTCATCATTACCAATATCGCAAATTGCAGCCCAGGCAGCACGTCCCGAAAATGTAATTGGCTTGCATTACTTTTCACCAGTGGAAAAAATGCCATTAGTGGAAATTATTCCACACGAAGGTACGTCTCAAGAGACCATTGCCCGCGTTGTTAACTTTGCACGTAAGCAAGGCAAAACGCCAATTGTTGTAAAAGACATGGCCGGTTTTTACGTCAACCGTATTTTAGCGCCTTACTTAAACGAAGCTGCTAACTTAATGTTAGCAGGCGAGCCAATTGAAAAGATTGATGCAGCGCTTGTTGAGTTTGGTTTTCCGGTAGGACCGCTGGCTCTACTTGATGAAGTAGGTATTGATATTGGCTCTAAAATTGCCCCAATTCTTGAAAAAGAATTAGGCGAGCGTTTTAAAGGCCCTGATGCATTTATGCGTATGATTGATTCAAAACGCCTTGGCCGTAAATCGGGTCGTGGTTTTTATGAATACGATAAAAAAGGCAAAAAGGTTGATGAGTCAGTTTACGAACTATTGGGTGTTACCCCGGCTCCACGTTTAAACAAGAGCGAAATTGCTAAGCGTTGTGTATCGCAAATGCTTAACGAAGCAGTACGCTGTTTAGATGATGGCATTATTGCCAGCCCACGTGATGGCGATATCGGTGCAATATTTGGTATTGGTTTTCCACCATTTTTAGGTGGCCCGTTTAGATATATGGATAAATTAGGCGCGAGTAAAATAAGCTCTGATATGTCTACATTAGCTAACAGCGATGCTAACTTTGCACCATGTGAATCACTGGTAACAATGGCAAGCTCTGGTGCTACTTTTTATAACGCAACACATGTTGAGGTTGTAGCTCCTGAAGTACAAAGCACTGAGTTACAAGAGCAAAGTGTAACTGAGCCTGAAGTTACCAAAGAGATTGAAGCGAAAGAATAAAGTTTCTGCTATATAAAAAAACCGCATTTAAATGCGGTTTTTTTATAGTTTTTATAAATAAATGAGGAGCTTAATGACATTATTTACACAAAGATTGAGCATGTACCAAATGGAAGAATCTGATTGGCCTCTTTTTCTAGCGCTTCATCGCGATCCTCAAGTCCTTAAGTTTTGTTTTGATATGCCAATGGAGTCACTGGTAAGAAACCGCTTTGAGATACGCTTGCCTAAGTGGAATGCTAAATCACGTCATCCCCTGTGTTTACTCATTATTAATAATCAAACAAAACAACCTGTGGGTGTTACAGGTTTTGCCTATGACGGAGAAACCGCAGAGCTTGGTTATTTATTATTGCCAGAGTATTTTAATAAAGGCTACGCGACAGAATCCCTAAGAGCTGTGATTGACTGGGCTTGGAAAGAATGTGGTATTAGGCAGTTTAAAGCAGTCGTAACGCGTGGCAATATTGGTTCTGAAAAGGTGCTTGGTAAGTGCGGTTTAACCCATACCGATACACTTTTTAAAGTGCATACAATAGGCGAAAAGTTATATGACGATTTAATTTATACGCTTAAGGTGTAGGGTTTTAATGGGCTAGTAGCCTAGCCCAAAAAGTGTTTACAAGTGAAGTGAAATAGCTTTTCGGTCTTTTTCTGGCATGTTTTCTACGACTAAATTAAATGAGTTATCAATCATTCTCTCAATTTCACCTTGTGCAATTGTGCCGTCTAAAATTACTGTGTTCCATAAGCGTTTATTCATATGGTAACCAGGGATCACTGCCGGGAAAATATCACGCAATGATATTGCTTCATCAGGATCGCACTTTAAGTTAAGCCACCAAATAACCTCACCATCATCATTAGTTTGACCGTCATTGCCAATAGCAAGAGTCGCAAACATTTTATGATTCACTTTATATACATCAACCTCTTGCGCAAATGGTTTTGTAACCTGAACAAGTGGTTTTTTAACTAAATACTCATGTACTTTTTTCTGGTCCATGATCCATTCCTTGAAGTCATACTCGGTAAAGCTACCATAGCAGTTTTTTTCACATTTGATTATATGTATTTTAGTATAAATTAAAATTTTACAAGCTAATACAACATGTAGCGTAAAACCAACGTAATTTTAGTTGAACAAAATCCAGTTCGTGGTATGTTTCTGGCAATCAAAAAAATAATAGGAATTCACACATGCCAAAGGCGAGTGATGTTAAAAAAGGTACGGCTATTGACTTCAATGGCCGCGTTTTAGTTGTAAAAGATATTGTGCGCTCTGTGCCGCAAGGTCGTGCTGGTGGTAGTTTATACCGTATGCGTTTATACGATGTGGTAACAGGTGGTAAAGTTGACGAAACATTCAAAGACAGTGACATGCTAACGCTGGCTGATTTAACCCGCCGTGAAGTAATGCTATCGTACATTGATGGTGACGAGTATGTGTTCATGGATAATGAAGATTACACGCCTTACAACTTAAGCAAAGATGCTATTAGCGAAGAAATTTTATTTGTTAATGAAGAAACACAAGGCGTACACGTAATTGTTATTGATGGCGCGCCAGTAGGGCTTGATTTACCGTCAAGTGTTGAACTTGTTGTTGAAGAAACAGACCCATCTATCAAAGGTGCATCTGCGAGTGCTCGTTCAAAACCTGCACGTATGTCAACTGGCTTAAATATTTCTGTGCCAGAGCATATTTCAACAGGTGACCGTATCCGTATTAATACTGTTGAACACAAATTTATGGGCCGTGCTGAAAAGTAACTTGTAATACCAACCTGCATAAATCTTTGATCAATTTAACGAATTAAATTGCACTATAACGTCGTTAAAAGTTTTTTATTTACGACTGCATGGATGCAGGAGGTAGAGCAATGCAGGGAGCAATTGCCGAGAACAACTAGATATAAAAACTTTTGCCTAGTTCTAGCGTAATTTTCTTAACGTTAAATAGACCCCATATATAAGCAGATTGGTATAAATTATAATTTTAAAAGCCGAATCTGTGTTTAACAGGTTCGGCTTTTTTGTGCGCGCGGGGGATTTGTGACTTTAAATTTAATCACGTTAGCGTTAGAATAACCGCCGTATTTTTGAGCAACTTTAAGAGGTGACTTTGTTTATATTTTTACTAAGTATTACATTTATAGCTTTAATGTATTTAGAAGCCATTAAAAAAGGTATGCCAATTAAGCGATGGCTCATTTTAGGCGGTATACTTGGCCCTGTGGCCTGGTGCTTGTTTAATCTACATTATCGTCGTGCTTTAGTTAGAAATGTAGGAATAAATGCATGTATATGGCGCCCTTAATTTATCGACGCCACATTTTTATTTTTTCTAATTAAGCTTGGGGTTGCTTTAGTTTGTTGCTGCTTTAAAAATTCAGTAAATTCACTTTTTGATAGTGGTTTAGAATAGTAATAACCTTGTACTGTTTCGCAATTAAGCTTTTTAAGTATATCAATTTGATGAGCTTGTTCTACACCTTCAGCAACTACATGCAAATCAAGGTTATGTGCAATAGTGACTATTGAGTCGACCATATTACGCCCACGTTCGTTGGTCATGTCATCTATAAATGCTTTATCTACTTTAAGTGTATTAAGCGGAAATTGCTTTAAATACGCTAATGATGAATAACCAGTACCAAAATCATCCATTGCTAAATGAATACCTCGGGCACTTAACGAACGCATAATTGCAATGGCTTCTTTAGGGTCGTCCATTACAGTACCTTCTGTTATTTCAAGCTCTAAAAAGTAAGAAGGTAATTCGTTTTTTTGCAAAATAACGTCAATACGAGAAGTTAAATCGGGGAGGCTAAATTGCTTTGCTGATAAGTTGACAGCTACTCGGCCGCTAAATAAACCGCTATCTAGCCATTCTTTTACGTCTCTGCAGGCTTTATTTAATACCACTTCACCAATTTCAATTATTTGGCCTGTTTCCTCGGCTATGGGTATAAACACGCCTGGGCTAATAATGCCTTTTTTGGGTGTAATAAAGCGCACTAATGCTTCCATTCCTGTTAGCTTGCCTGTGCGAATATTCATTTTTGGTTGGTAGTACACTTCAAAATGGTCTTCTTTTAAACCAAAGCGCATGAGGTTTTCAATTTGCAATCGTTTAACTGCTTGGCGGTTCATCGTGTCGTTAAAAAATAAGTAGCTGTTACCTTTCTTTTTAGCATGATACATGGCGGTATCTGCATTTTTTAAGAGCAGTTCAGGTGTATTACCGTCTTCTGGAAATAATACAATACCTACACTTGAGGTGATTGCCAGTTCGTGGCCAGCCATTTTAAATGGTGTAGCAATGGCGGCTAAAAACTGTTTTGCCATGCGTGTAATTACATGTATGTCGTTAGTGTCAGACATTACCAGAGCAAACTCATCGCCGCCTAAACGATAAAACACATCATCTTCGCGGGTTAGTTTATTTAAGCGCATCGCTAATTTAGCTAATAGGCTGTCACCTAGTTGATGCCCTAACGAGTCATTTATTTTTTTAAAGTTATCTAAATCGAATACAAGCAATGCGTGGTGCGAATTGAGTTTTACTAGTTTATGTAAATCAGTAAAAAATAAATTTCGGTTAGGCAGACTGGTTGTACGATCTCGATTCGATAGATTATGCATTTGCGATTCGGCTTTTTTACGCTCTGTTAAATCGGAATAAACCACGACATAATTGGTTATTTGATTTTGATCGTTTTTAATTTCATCTATAGATATTTCTATAGGCAATAAAACGCGCTCACTATTACGAAGCTTCACTTCTTGTTGGATATGTTCGCGCTCTTTTACTATTTCAATAATTTTTTTTGTATAGCTTGGCTCATACCCAGGTAGGTTAAAATCTTTTCCTAAGTATTGCTCGCGTACGCCACCAAACAAGGTTAAAAAGCTAGGGTTTGTATCAACCAGTTTAAAGTTTTTATCGTAAATTGCTAAGGCATCGGTGAGCGACTCAACACATTTAGCAAAAAGGTTTAGGCGCTCTTCCGTTGATTTTAACTGTGATATATCGCGAACGGTACCTGTCATTCTAAGAGGTGATAAGTTAGCGTCTTTTTCAATTATTTTTCCGCGATCGAGCACCCAATGCCAACGACCAAATGTATCTTTTATCCGGTAAGTGGCTTCAAAAAAAGCAGACTGCTGTGCAAAGTGTACTTTTAACAAGTGCTCAACGTTATTAATATCGTGAGGGTGAATAAGGCCTTTGTTTGGCGGAAACCCCATTAAGGTAGTTGAATCCATTAAGTACTTATCGTTAATACGAATAACTTCGCCTGTTTTTATGTTCCAGTCCCAAAGTGTATCGCCACTACCTTCAACAGTACTTTTAAGGCGTTTTTCAGAAAGATGGAGTTGGCAGCGTGAGCGTCTAAGTTTGTGGATTACAAATAACAGGTAGGGCAAAGCAAACGCTATAATGGCGCTTGCTAGTATAAGTATATTGTCGGAGTTGTAATTAAGTGATGACTCAAAGGCAAAAAGCTCAAATGAGTAAGCAAGTACTACAAGCATGCTTAGCTTTATTATTATTTTTATCATTTTTTTATTACTTCTAATTTACAAATGATAATTTAAAACAAGCTAAACCTAGTGTCAAAGAGATTGAGAGTAAACGGGCATATTTTGAGATTTATTGACTTTTGCCGAGCTTAAAAGCTCATATCTTGGTCTATTATCATCAAATAGGCTTAGTGCATAAACTTTTAGTTCTTTTAGGGTTAGCGCATTTAAGGCATCTAAAAGTCGTTGTTGCATATGAAATTCATGATCTCTATTGCCTATAGCAAGCCATAACCGTTGTGAGCGCAGGCGCAAGTTTTTATCTTTTTCTGCAATATGAGTACTAAGGCCGTGTTTTTGCTGTTGCCAATCGTTTTCATCAAGTGCATCAATGTTATCAAGGTAGTTTTTAATAAAACGGTTATGTCGATGCAATAAAGTTTTTGCATCAAACTTAGGTGACTGCACATAAAATGCTATACCAGCACGCGTATTAAATGGTGCATAACCTGCGCCTACTAAGTAGCCAAGTTGCTGTGTAGTTCGTAATTCATTAAAGTAATCTTGATTAATTAAATGATTTAACGCCATCATTTTTACTTTTTCGGCCACGCAATCCGTTTGCGCTTGATAGTAAATAACCATTGCATGGTCGTTACAAGGAAGCTCTAACTCGTAGCGAGTTACTTTTTTAATTTCAAAAAGAGGGCGTCTTAAATCTTCAATTATGGTTGCGTTTTTTAAGTGATTTGCGACCTTTTTTTGAAAGGCTATTGCATCACTTTGCTGCCAGTTACCATGTAAAAATGATTCAACATGTAGTGCTTTAAAAAAGTCTGTTCTGAACTCATTAAATTGCTGAAAACAGGTGTTTTTTAATGCCGATGCAAGCTCCCCAGGTTGTGGGTTCCAAGGCATTATTTTTGCGCCTAAAATGCTAAATAACTCACTGACTGGTTTGTTTTGGTTGCTATTGCGCCAATGCCTTACAAGCTGTTTTTTATATTCAGCAAAGCGTTTTGCACAGATCTCTACATTAAATAAAGCATCTATTAATTGATCAACAAGCTCTAACTGGCTAGATGAAAGCCCCGCGGTATGTAGAGTTAATCCACCTTGATGCGAGGTTAAGTGGTAGCTAAGTCCCGCAAGTTCTGCTGGATAAAATTGCTCGCCCACACTATCCATAAATAAATCTGTAAATAAGCGGGTGAGTGCCATATGTTTTACATCTTTTACGGCAAAATCAGAATCCATGGCCAAATAAAAATGGCCTTTAGCAACACGAAATGTGTTGTCTTGTTTAAACCAAAAGTCAAAACCGGGTTCTTTTACTAATAACTCGGGTTTTGTTTGTGGTTTTACGACATCAAATAACACCACTTCTTTTGTTAAATAAGGATTAGCTGTAGGTAGCAGCATTTCGCTCAACGGCTTATTTATCTCGCTAAGGGCATCAAGCCAACTAGGTGAAATATGTTCTACTTTATATGGTGTGTTGTACCATGCCGTTTTATGTTCAGGCTCTACATCTGGATGTATAAGTA
This sequence comes from Pseudoalteromonas sp. SWXJ133, assembly GCF_015864365.1. NCBI lineage: Bacteria > Pseudomonadati > Pseudomonadota > Gammaproteobacteria > Alteromonadales > Pseudoalteromonadaceae > Pseudoalteromonas > Pseudoalteromonas sp. SWXJ133. The sequence goes on along the minus strand of NZ_JADYXJ010000007.1, from coordinate 134,541 downwards.
CGATGCGCATATTATGTGGCGTTAACCACTGCATGGCCATTTCGTGGGTCGCTTTTTTAAAGCCTTCCATTAAATAGTCGCCTTGCACGTAGTTTGCTTCATCGTAATGCTGCATATTAATGCTTAAATTACTGACCCAATCAATCAGGCGTGACTTTTCTTGGTTATCGAATGCTATTTGTAATAGATTTTTTTTATCTTGGTATAAGCGTGGCAATTTTTCGGTGTTATCGTTAATTAAGCAAATGTATTCAAACACCATTTCAATAATGTCTTCGAAGTATTCAATACCCTCATCGGTAAGCGCTAAGCTAATATTAAAATCTTTAAAGTTGCTGCCATTAATACCACCGCCAGCAGAAAGTGCATTGATCCAGCCTTGCTCTTTTAAAATAGAATAAAGAGAACCCGCGCCTTCATAGCCAAGTAAGTGGGCAATAAAACTTACTGTTTTATGGCGATAAAAGTCGTCAATATTAGGCATAGCAAAACTTATAATAAGTTTTTGCATATGCTTATGTGGCTCAATATGGAGTATTTTTCCTATGTCTTGTTTGCGATAAAGTGGCTCACTGATCTCTGGCTTTTTAAGGTTTTTGTTGCCGTTAATTGCGCCAAAGTAAGTTTGAGTCCAGCTTTGTAGTGTGTCTAGTGTTTCGTTTGCGCAAATAACTAAAGTCATCCACTGAGCTTGGTACTGGCTATTAAAAAAGTCACGAAGTTCATCACTAATACAGCGCTCTCTGTCAGCTAAGGTTTGTAGGTTTCCTACAGAAAATTTAGCAAATGGATGAGCTGGATTTACCGTTTCTTTGTGGGCTTGATAAATACGGCGACCGTCGTCTTTTATTTTTAGTTTAAACTCGGCTTCAATTGCGTTACGTTCTTTTTCTGTTTCGGCTGAATTTAAAAGAGGCGCAATAAAAAAGCGGCTAAATTGGGTAAGTGCTTGTTCAAATTCTTGATTGTTAATATCAAAAAAGTAACAGGTATGCTCAGTGCCGGTCCACGCATTGGTGTTGCCGCCAGCTTGCGAAACAAAATTATTAAAACTGCCTGAATCTGGGTATTGGTCAGTGCCTAAAAAAAGCATGTGCTCTAAAAAGTGTGCTAGGCCTTGCCTATCAAGAGGGTCGTCAAAATGTCCGGCATTAACTGCCATTGATGCTGCCGCTTTTGTAGAATCTTTATCTTGCACTAATAGTACTTTTAGACCATTGTCCAGTGTAAAGGCGCGGTATGCTCTGTTATCATTGCGGCTGATATTCAAATGATGCTCCTGAAACTAAACGTTTACTTGTTAACAACAGATGATGGCTTCAGGAAAGCGAAGTACAGCTTAAAGATTTACCTGAATCTCATGAAAGAACTATTTTAGAAATAAATAGATTTATATTGTTAATATAGCTGACAAACGGGCAAACTGGCTACTGTTTTATATTCTTTAATCGGTTGATTTTTTATGAAAACAATCCTAATAATGCGCCACGGCGAAGCAACACCCATGCAGGCTGATGATGCAGGTAGAAATTTAACCCAAGCAGGGCATGAAGAAGCTGAAAAAATGGGCCTTTGGCTCAGTAAAGCACATTACCCTGATGCACTGTTAGTTAGTCCTTACATTCGAGCACAGCAAACAGCTGCAGGTGTGGCTAAAAATAACGTATTTAAATTTAGCGAAACCACGTCTGATATAATTCCCGAAGGCAAACCTCAAATTGCTGCTGACTACATCGAAACACTTATTGCTACTCACCCCCAATGCAATACATGGCTTGTTGTATCACATATGCCTATTGTAAGTTATTTAGTGGACCAATTAAGTCCTGGCAATATGCCCATTTTTAATACGGGTGCTGTTGCTGTTATTAGTTACGATGAGCAAACCCAGCGTAGTAGTTATTTAAGTATAAATGCCCCAGAAAACGTTTAAATATAAATAATTGGGTAAAGTAAAATGACAATAGAACGTTTACAAACAGGTGCGCGCATGAGCCGCATTGTAAAACACAACGGCACTGTGTATTTATGTGGGCAGGTATGCGCCGACGCGCAAAAAGATATCAAAGAACAAACTCAAACTATGCTTGATAAAGTAGAGGCATTGCTTGATGAAGCGGGAAGTTCAAAAGAACATATGCTTAGCGCGACTATTTATGTAAAGAGCATGGAATACTTTGCTGATATGAATGCAGTATGGGATGCATGGGTAACCGAGGGTTATGCACCAGCACGTGCCTGCGTAGAAGCTAAAATGGCACGTGATGCACTGCTTGTTGAAATTTCAGTAGTCGCAGCTTTAAAAGAATAATAGCTTTAATGACTCGCTCCCCCGTTGTACTTATCACAGGCTCTAGTCGAGGTATTGGCGCAGCTACTGCACTATATTTTGCAAAGCATGGTTATGATGTTTGCATTAATTATAAAGCTGATTTAGCTAGTGCGATATTGGTGGCAGAAAAAGTAAAGCGATTAGGCGTTGAGGCTGAAGTAATTCAAGGTGACGTATCACTAGAGGCTGACGTTTTAGCTTTATTTATGCATATAGATAAAGTCTTTGGTCGACTTGATGTACTAATAAATAACGCCGGTATTTTAAAACCACAAATGCCTTTGTTAGATATGAGTGCTGAGCGAATAAACGAAGTTTTGACAACAAATATTACTAGTGCTTTTTTATGTAGTCGTGAAGCAGTAAAGCGAATGGGAAATGGCGGTAGTATTGTTAATGTATCATCGGGGGCCGCTAAAACGGGCTCTCCTAATGAGTACATTGATTATGCAGCATCTAAAGGTGCAATGGACACATTTACTATTGGCTTGGCCAAAGAGGTGGCAAGTAAAGGTATTCGTGTTAACTCTGTTAGACCTGGGCTTATTTACACTGATATGCATAGTGATGGCGGTGAAAAAAATCGAGTCGATCGTCTTAAAAGTAAATTACCCCTTGGCAGAGGCGGTACACCCGAGGAAGTTGCTGCAGCAATTTACTTTTTAGCTTCCAGTGACGCTTCATTCACTACAGGTGGTTTTATTGATGTAGCTGGTGGCTTGTAAGTGTCACCTATTTTGCTGAGTAAGAGACACTATGTTGGACTGTTAAGCTTTGAGGATAAATACCCTTATTCTCAGCTATGGATTGCAAGTTGTCAGTGTTCTTGATTCACTGTTTTTTTGGTTAAAAACGTGGCATGTTCTAAAGCTGTCTTTAACCGTTATATGCAATGTAGAACCATCGCCCGTAGCTGGCGCTGTCCCACCATAGTGAGGGCCTTTTGAGATAGAGCAATTACCCTGATCCCAAAAAATAGCAAGTGCGTTATCATCTGAATTTCGGATTAACCATTGCCAGAAAGTGATACTACCTTGATCTTGAGGGAAAATGGCATCGTCACTGACTATACATTCCGCGTAGCTACTAAGTGATAATAAGCTTAATGAGCATACAATGAGTTTAATCAATTTTATATTAATGGTTTTCATATTTTTCACCTTTGTTGTTGCATTAAGTTGCTAAGTAAAAATAGCAACAATAAACAATTTTAGGTATAAGAGTGGTTCATATGATTTTCAATGAGCTATGTAGTGCATTGCAGAGGCGTTCAATAGAAATATTAAAAGTTGATTCCACTATTGAGATCAACTTTAAGATTGGATTGTATATAAATGAGAGAGGTTAAAAGAAGTCACATAAAATGTAGGCACTATTAACTAAATTTAGCATAATCGCTATTACAGTTTCCTATTGCAGAGCTAGATTGTAACTTTTCACTGGCGGATTTTACTTGAACTCTATCTTCTGCCGCTAAGCTAATTACAGTATTACATAATTGGCAGCAAAACTTTTCTCCTGCACATAAGGCTTCAATACTAATAATAATTTTAGAATGCTGACAGTGAGGACAGTTAATGGTATTTGTTAAATTCATAGTAGTTCCTACATGTTTTAAATAGCGCCTTTATTAAAAGGCGCTTATGAGTTGTTATCCAGGTTTTGTATCCTCATTTTTAGGATTTTTGATCATTATAGGCTGAATAGCTGCCGTATATGCCTGGATTATTGTTGTTACTCCTTCAGGAAGTGGCAACTGTCCAGCATTAACTGCTACGGTGTATTTAGCGGAATTTGACTTTTCGTAGTGCTCTTTATCTGAGGATGATGACTGGCTAGTTGATTTAACGGATCCCTCTACTTTGGCAGAAAATCCCATATAGCTAAAACCAGCTTCAAAGCTACCACTAGCTTCTCCACTCTGGCTATCTGACTTTTCAGTGTCGTGTGAATAAGAGCTTTTCACTTCCATTTCAAAACTAACATCAACATTTTTAACGGCAAGCGAGTTTAACGGTAAAATAGTTAAAATAGGTAAATTTAAAGTAGAGACTGCAGGCGTTGATGACTCACCTGTATCTTGATTAATAACAGGACGAGTAATTTCAAGCTTGACCATAATAGGTCTACGTACACCTCCTTCTTTATCTTTATCATCGATTGGTTGAAAACAAGTTTCTAATAAAAACTGCGTTTGCGTAATTGCCATGTTTGCATTGGCATCAGCTGCTGCATTTAAAGGAGCACCAATTAAAGATTTCATTGGTAAACCTGAAAATTGTTGAGCCATACTTACTAGTGAATTTTCCATTATAGTATCCTTTTTCTAATGTTCGTTTTTTACCCAGGAATTTGCGCCCTAAGTGAACGCTCATAGCCCTCAATAAGTTTTTGAAGGCCTTCAGGAGTTTCACCTCCTTGAAGTTTTATTTCGATTTCCACATTAGAAGTGCTTCTTTCTTGTGATTTAGAAAAAATACCTCTTTGAGTTTGCTTTGGAAATGCGACAAATAATTCGTTTTGATCGTTAGCAGTTACTTCTAGGTTTGCTTTTATGCTAACTTCGTGTATTTTTTGTGAGCTGATTGGTGTCAGAGTTATAATAGGTACATCAACATAGCTGATCTTAGGTCCATTATGGTCCTTATCTGGGAAGGCCATTTGCATTGTTTTGGGCTTAAGTACGCGTCGAATTTGATTATTAGATGCTAGTTTTTCATTGTGGTTTTTGAGAATGTTAAGCGCTGACTCTGTATCATCACTATCGATAAATGTTTTAACTTTTTGAATCGATTCATCATCAAGATCAGTTACGTTTTCAATGGGTATTTCTACAATTTCAAAAAACTTATTGATATGTTTTATACCTTGAGCTTCAACCTCATTAGCGGCTTGCTTAATGCTTGAGTGAAGTTCGTGTATAAGCGATCTAAATTTAATCATCTTTGTATTCCGTTGTGACTTTGTTATGTCAGTTATAGGTATTAAAAGAAGATAAGTTAATAAGAGTTGATCTTATGATTGTTTTGAAATGGCTATCCTTTTCCTTGCTGTCGATATAGTGCGCTGACTAATGCCAAATACTCTGATTAGTTCATCGTTTGCCATGCCGTTTTTTATTGAATTCTCATACGCTATTTTTCTAAGTAAACTAAATATGCCCCACCTATTTGGAATTTCAATATAGCCAGATGAGTCAGCAAGAGAGCAAAGTTTTCGGTAATGAGATTCTGTTAAACTTATCTTTAAACTCATTTCTAATTTTGACTTATGTTTACCTAAGTAAATTTTTTTACCACCGTGCTTTTCTATAAAATCATAAAACTCATTGGCAGTGAATAGTTCTACAAGTTCGGATAAGAAAAAGGGCAGCCTGGCAAGTACTTCAACCTTATAATCTTCATAAAAAATATATAACTCATTCATATGATTTATTTTATTCGTATAAATTGCACCAAAAATTTCGTAATGCATCCTTTGCGACTCCAACTGAAGGGGTACACTTCAAAGACGTTACCTTTAAAGTCTTGTACGGGTTTCTTTATTTGTAGTTTTCAGGAGCTAATAAGGACATAAGAATGATTCATATGAAATTAACATCTTGTTAGTTTTTTCGTTTTAATTGTTTTTTATTTTTTTTGCAGTGCTTTATGATGGGTTTTAGATCGGGGAATGTTTTGTTATATCCTAACTGGTTAAGGTTAGGTATATGTATTTATGGTCAAGTTACTAAAATTAATTTAAAAAGAGTTAAAGCGCATAGTTTTAATTTTGTCACAACAATATAGTCAGCCAAAGTGTAAAACTAATAACACTTAAAATAGTAGAAAGCACGACAGCCCCAGCAAGAGTGGCTTCATGCTGCTTTATTTGATTCGCAATAAGATAAGCATTTACGCCAACAGGGGACGCACTTAAAAGTACCAATACATTAAGTATTTGCGTGTCTAGTTTAAATAGATAAGTACCTACCAATAAAACTAGCGCAGGCAATAAAAATATTTTTAAAATTGATGCTATTAACGCGGGTTGCCAATTTGCAGCTATTTTATAAAAAGCTAAATTTGCACCAAGTACAAATAGCGCACAGGCAATTGCTGGTTTAGCTAATAGCTCCAAACTATTTGCTAAGTCGATGAACAATGTTACTCCTAATATGTTTAATATAAGCCCGCATCCAATACTTAGTACTATTGGGTTTAACACCATACTTTTTCCAAAGTGCGACCACGAAAATTTATCGCTACTGCCTTTAGCTCCTATTAAAAAAGTAAGTGCAAATAACAATGTGCTATGAAAAGTAATGATCATAAACGCAATGGCTATCATCTCTTTGCCAAGCGATGCAATAACAATAGGAATACCCACTAACACCATATTTGAATAGCTAGAAGCAAGTCCAAAGACGCCGTGTTGTTGGTAATTTTTTAAATACTTTTTATTTAAATAAAAGCGATCAATTAAAATACCCACCCCAAACACGCTCAGAACGGGTATGTAAAAACTCAAAAATGCAAAAAGGCTAATGCTTTGCTGTAAGTTAATTTGCGACATATTTAACAATAAAAAAGCAGGCAAACTAATATAAAAAGTAAATTTACTTAAGCCTGCAATATGCTGCTTTTCGAAAAATTTTAATCGGCAACAGCTGTAACCAAACGCAACAATAAAAATGAGCGGAAAAATAATTGAAAAAATATGCACGTAGTTACATCCTAGTAATAGCTAAAGTTAGCGTCTAAATTCATCACTTTGCGGTAAATTAATTAAAATAAGTACAGCGCCTCTTCCACCATATTCGAGAGGGGCTTGGTGCATCGCTATTACGTCAGGGTGCTGTACTAAATACTGCGGTACTTTGTGTTTTAGTACACCGCCACCAATACCATGCACTACACATGCACAATAGTAATGCTGCTTTTTACATTCGTGAATGAGTCCAGCGAGTTCATCTTTAGCAAGTTCTTTATTTAAGCCATGTAAATCTAGCGTCAAATCGGGTGCAAAGTCACCACGGCGAAGCTGTTTAGCTAGGAAGGTATCTTGGCCAGGTTTTACATATTTAACCGTGCCGTGGGTGTCTATATCGGGAATATAAACGTCTGAGAAGAAAAATTCAGATTGAGCCTGCTTTTTTTGCTGGGCAAATTGCTTAGCTTGTGACACCTTAGGCTTTGTATCAAAACGATGAGTATCTTGTTTAAATACTTTGGCGCCTGTGATCGTTTGACGAAATAAGCTTATGTCGTCATTGCTTAGGGACGAATGTGATGGAGTGTCTTTTTTCATAACTATTACCTAAACAAAAAAACGTAAAAACGCAGCGCAAAAGGCGGTACAATACTTAAATGAGGGGCAATTGTAATTTGCCCAGCGCAGATAGGCAATGCAATCGTCTTAAAGACTCAAAACAGTCAGTAAGCTAATACAGGTAAAAATATATGAGCGATTTACAAATAGAAGAAGCAACACTCGAAGAAGCCGTTGCAGAACTGTCAACTTTACATGACTGGTTACGTTGGACTACAAGCCAATTTGCAAGTAGTAGTATATTTTTTGGACACGGTACAGATAACGCATGGGATGAAGCTGTAAGCTTATTACTGCCTGCGCTTAGCTTGCCTGTTGATGCGCCAAAAGAATTAATGCACGCGCGTTTAACAAGCACAGAAAAAAACCGACTTGCGGGTCTTATTGCAGAGCGTATGAATGACTGCACACCAGTCCCTTACTTAACAAACATAGCGTGGTTTGCGGGTATGCCATTTTATGTGGATGAACGTGTACTTATACCTCGCTCACCGTTTGCTGAACTTATTAGTAATCGCTTTACCCCCTGGCTTGAAGAGCCACAATCGGTTAACCGCATATTAGATTTATGTACGGGGTCGGGTTGTATCGCAATCGCACTTGCGCAAGCTTTTGAGCAGGCCCAAGTTGATGCGGTAGATATATCGTATGAAGCGCTTGAAGTCACAGACATAAACATTAACGATTACATGTTAAACGATCGTGTGTTACCCATTCAGTCTGATGTATTTAGCGGTGTGCCAGGTCAAAAATACGACCTAATAGTTGCAAACCCACCGTATGTTGATGCAGAAGATATGGCTGATCTGCCACGTGAATTTCATCATGAACCAGAGCTTGGGCTAGCATCAGGCCACGATGGTTTAGATGTAACCCGTACTATTTTAAGTGAAGCGAGTGAACACTTAACTGATAACGGTTTGTTATTTGTAGAGGTTGGTAACTCTATGGTACATATGGATGCACTGTATCCGGGCGCGCCGTTTGAATGGATTGAATTTGAACAAGGCGGCTTAGGTGTATTTGTAATTAGCAAAAAGCAGCTAGATGAGTATTTTGTAAAATAAGTAAAAAATGAATAGCCAAGCCGTGTGCTTGGCTATTGGTAGTCATTAGGAATGAGGAAAGTTAATGGCAGGTAATAGCATTGGACAGTTATTTAAAGTGTCCACCTTTGGTGAGAGCCACGGCGTTGCATTAGGCGGCGTTGTTGATGGTACTCCCGCAGGTCTTGAAATCACAGAGGCCGACTTACAAATTGATTTAGATCGCCGAAAACCAGGCCAAAGCCGTTATACAACGCAGCGCCGCGAAAGCGATCAAATAAAAATATTAGCAGGCGTTTTTGAAGGTAAAACCACAGGTACTAGCATTGGTTTATTAATTGAAAACACCGATCAACGTTCGCAAGATTACGGCAAAATTAAAGATGTATTTCGCCCAGGTCATGGCGATTACACGTATTGGCATAAGTACGGCCTGCGCGATTATCGTGGTGGCGGTCGTTCGTCTGCACGTGAAACCGCAATACGCGTAGCGGCAGGCGCTATCGCTAAAAAATACTTAAAGCAATTTCATGGTATTGAAGTTAAAGCATGCTTAAGCCAGCTAGGTCCTATTAAGGCGGAAACGTTTGATTGGGATGAAGTTGAAAATAACTTATTCTTCTTCCCTGATGCAAGTAAGCTTGAAGCGCTTGACGAATATATGCGTGACCTTAAAAAGCAAGGTGACTCAGTTGGCGCTAAAGTAAAAGTAGTGGCAAGCAACGTACCTGTAGGTCTTGGTGAGCCAGTATTTGACCGCCTTGACGCCGAACTTGCACACTCATTAATGAGTATTAATGCAGTTAAAGGCGTTGAAATTGGTGATGGCTTTGACGTAGTTGAGCAAAAAGGCTCTGAGCATCGTGACGAGTTAACCCCTGAAGGTTTTACATCAAACCATGCGGGTGGCGTACTTGCCGGTATTTCGACAGGGCAAGACATTATTGCTTCTATTGCGCTAAAGCCAACGTCGAGCATTACCATCCCAGGTAACAGCATTAATACAAGAAACGAAGCGGTAGAGATGATCACTAAAGGTCGTCACGATCCGTGTGTGGGCATTCGTGCCGTGCCTATTGCTGAAGCAATGATGGCCATTACACTGATGGATCATTTACTGCGTCAACGCGGACAAAATCCACATGTAAACCACAAACACGGGCCAATCAACGGCTCTGTGTAAGTATTTATAATTATAAAAAACGCGGATTACCGCGTTTTTTTATGTCTGTAATTTAGTTTAAAGCCTTTCAGGAGTTGTTCAAGTAAGCCCTATATACTGCAAGAAGGAGGGTAGCAATCATGAACGATAATATTAATGAACACTCACAAATAAAAGCCCAAGCTGCAATAGCCCGCTTAGAGCGATTCAGTAAGTTAACTGATAGCAGCATTGGCATTCCTTTTACTAAATTTAATATAGGTTTGGAGGCTGTGATTGGTTTAATTCCCGTTATAGGTGATGCCGCAGGGCTAATTTTATCAAGTTATGTGCTGATAGAAGCCCAGCGTTTAGGTGTGAGTAAACGTATAAAAACTAAGATGATTATCAATATGCTCATAGATTTTGTGGGCGGTTTAGTGCCATTTTTTGGTGATATTTTTGATGCCTTTTTTAAAGCTAACACGCGTAATACACAACTATTAAAAAAGCATTTAAACAAGCAGTTGAGTGAGTAATTAATAGCTTTAAGTAACAGTTAGCAAAGAGACTTTAAACAAAATGTTGTTGGTTGTTAAATCACCTAGTAAGGTAGGAGCGTCTATTCACTTTGGTATCTACAATATGCAATTATTTATCGGTAATAAAAACTACTCTAGCTGGTCATTACGTGCATGGTATTTAATGAGTAAATTTGATGTTGAGTTTAGTGAAACCCAGCTGGTACTCGACACCCCCGACTTTTACAATGAACTAAAAAAGACCTTTGCTTTGCAAAAAGTCCCAGCGTTAATTGATGGCGATTTACAGGTATGGGATTCGCTAGCAATTTGTGAATATATTAACGATGCTTACTTATCAGGCGCTGCATGGCCAAAATATATTACCCAAAGAGCTAAAGCGCGTGCGCTAAGCGCTGAAATGCATTCAGGCTTTATGGCACTGCGCAGTGAAATGCCAATGAATATAAGAGCAACCCGTAAAGTAGACCTATCGAGCGAAGCACTAAAAGACATAGCCCGTATAGACGAGATATTTGCACAGCAACAAGATGTGTTTCCAAATGAGTGGTTTTTTGGTGACTTTAGTATTGCTGATGCCATGTATGTGCCTGTTGTACTGCGCTTAAAAACCTATCAAATTACGTTATCGCCAGAGGCACAGCAATATTGTGACTTTGTTATGCGCTGCCCAGTATTGCAAGCATGGATCACTCAGGCATTAACCGAGACCGACATAGTAGAGTGTGATGAAGCAGGAACGCCTGTATAATTATTGTTTTCTTATATGGCATGTTTTATGCCTTAAAATCATAAGTTTAAACTAGGCAGCTCATGTATCTAAATCACCCAAGGTATGGCAATACACCAATAACTACCAATACCCCAGTGACAATAGAGGCGATAGAGAATGCGCACTGGCGTTACTCGAGCCTTAAATACTTCCCTAATACGGTAATATTGGCTGATATAAAAAAGCAAAACTATGCCATTTATCCTCGGGCACTTTATGTTGATATTGAAGAGAAGTGCGGGACTTGCTCTAAGGCATTTATTTTTTTTGCTCAAGAGCAGTAATATTGGTTTGAAACATTAAGATTTTGGGTCGATTCACACTGTACTCATTGCTTTGAATGCCGTAGACATGCCAGATATATACTAACTCTACGTAAACGGTACGATATGTTAACTAGCTTAGCCAATAAAACCTCAGGTGAAAAAACACAGCGTAAAAAACTTGGTAATACTCTTTACTGTTTAGGTATTATTAAAAATATCAATAAAGTGAAAGATTAGTCCGCTTATATTTTACTATCACGCCTTATTTTTACTTTAGTTGTAAAAGCCCGTACAATTCGTCTCGTTTTTACTGCGCAAAATAGCGCTGCAACCGAGAAAAATTAGCCTAATTTTATGCATCAAATAGCTGATCTAATTTCAATTTTTGAACGCACTTTTTATCAAAGTCATAATACATGTCTGATAAAAGGCAATTTTGAACCTGTGTATTTACCAGCAACAGAGCACGTGCCATATCACCAAGTTGTATTTGCGCATGGTTTTTATGCTAGTGCATTACATGAGGTTGCACACTGGTTGGTTGCAGGCGATGAACGTCGTTTATTAGAAGATTACGGCTATTGGTATTGTCCTGATGGGCGCGACAAACAAAAACAAGCTGAGTTTGAAAACGTAGAAGTAAAGCCTCAAGCTATAGAGTGGTTATTAAGCACCGCAGCAGGGTTTAATTTTAATGTGTCGGTGGATAACTTAAACGGCGAGCAAACATGTCGGTTTGATTTTCAGCAGCGAGTACATGCACGTGTATTATCGTTAATCGAAAATGGCTTTAACTCTCGTACAGAGTCACTTTTAAAAGCACTCTCTGATTTTTATAATACACAGTGGCCATTAACAGCGCAGCAATTTAATTGGCAACATCCGAAGGAGCTTTGTAATGGCGTTTAAATTAGGTTTAATTGTAAACCCAGTAGCGGGTTTAGGCGGAACAGTTGCTTTAAAAGGTAGTGATGGCGCACACACAGCCGCTAAAGCAATCGAATTAGGTGCAGAACCAAAAGCAAATAGCCGAACAAAAGCAGCGCTTGAAGTGCTATTGCCTTATAAAGAACGCTTAACCATTTACACCGTTAACGGTGACATGGGTGAGCAAACAGCAAAAGCCTTGGGCTTTAATGTAGAGGTTGTATACAACTCTGCAGTAATAACAACCCCAGATGACACAGAACAAGCAGCAAAAGTACTTAAAGACTTTGGTGTTGATTTAGTTTTATTTGCTGGAGGCGATGGTACAGCGCGTAATATTTGCCATGCAATAGAGGATACCATTCCCGTACTTGGTATTCCTGCAGGCTGTAAAATTCACTCTGGTGTTTACGCTATTACACCAAAAGCTGCAGGGCGCGTAGTCGAAATGCTGGTTAAGGGGGAGTTAGTTACCTTAGCTGATGCAGATGTAATGGATATAGATGAAGATGCCTTTAGACAAGGCACAGTAAAAGCAAAGCGCTACGGCGAAATGCAAACACCTAGCGAAGTACGCTATATGCAAGCGGTTAAAAATGGCGGCAAAGAAACCGACGAACTCGTACTTGCCGACATTGCTGCGCATATTGTATCGCAAATGGATGAAGACACATTTTATATAATGGGTAGCGGCTCAACGGTTGAGGCCATAATGGAAGAAATGGGACTTGAGAATACGTTGCTTGGCGTTGATTTAATAAAAGATCAAACCTTAGTTGCTCAAGATTTAACGGCTAAGCAATTACTTGAGCTTACTCATGAGCAAAGTACTAAGTTAGTCATTACGCTCATTGGCGGGCAAGGGCATATATTTGGCCGTGGTAATCAGCAATTGAGCCCTGCGCTTATACGCGCAATTGGAAAAGAAAACATTATTGTAGTAGCAACTAAAACAAAACTACAAGCGCTTAATGGTCGCCCCCTTATTTGTGATACAGGCGATGGCGAATTAGATGATGAATTAACGGGTTATATTAAAGTAACCACCGGATTTAACGACCATATTATGTATGCAGTAGGGCACCAAAACCTTGAAAATACAGGTGCTTTGCAAAACCAGGAGATTAATAAATGAGTTTAGTGAACTATATCGATGCAGCCCAGCAGTACTTCGATGATTTAGTAATAAAAGCAACTGACGATGAGTTATTTGCAGGCGGCTATTTACGAGGTCATTTTGATCTTGCAGTTGGTTATGCCGAAGTAGAAAAGCTGACAATCAGTATAGATGAGCTAAACGAAACTGTAGAGCAGAGCTTAGTTAAAGCGTATCGTAATGGTGAGCTTAACGAAGAAGATAAGACATTAGTTGCACGCTTGTGGGAAGAAGTTAAAGCCCTCGCTTAACAGCTCTTTTAGCACAACACACAAACACGACTTGCTTAGCGCGATCGTGTTTTTTATTTTTAGCTTGGTTTTATTTTATGTGCGCGACGCAAAGGCTTACTGTTTATTGGCTTAACATGTGGTAAGCGGGAGTTTATCCCAGACACAAAAAAACCTTGTCACTTTCGTGGCAAGGTTTTTTTATTAAAGAGTCGTTGCTTATTTAGCTGTGAAGCTTACTGGGCGACGTTCTTTACGAGGGCCAGTACGCTTATCACCGCGTTGGCTGTCGTCTTTATCTTTACTGAAGGTGCGCTTTTTGTCACCAGCTGGACGCTCAGAGCGTTCTGCACGTGGCTCAGCAGGGCCTTGATCTTGTGTAATTGTTAAGCCCATAGGACGTTTACAAATAAACACTTTTTGGAAATGATCAAGTACATCTTTAGGCATATTTTGCGGTAATTGAACCGTACTGTGATTGTCGTGTAAACGAATATCACCAATAAACTTGCTTGAGATGTCAGCTTCGTTAGCGATAGCACCAACAATGTTCTTAACCTGAACACCGTGTTCACGACCTACTTCGATACGGTAAGTATCCATAGGGCCTGCATCACGGCTGTTACGTTCGCGAGGTTTACGCTCAGCGCGTTCACCACCACGTTCGCCGCCACGTTCGTTACGACGCCCACGGTCACCACCGCGATCATTGCGGTCGTTACTACGTGGGTTGCGATCGTTACGCTCGTTACGTTCACGAGGTTGAATCTTAACTTCTTCAACTTTAATCGGAGACTGTTGCTGTGCTAAACACAGTAACGCACCCGCTAAGCTTTCAAGAGGAAGGTCAAGTTTTTCAGCCATGTTAGTTGCTACGTCATTGAAGAACATTATATCTTTGTTTTCAAGCGCAATAGTTAATTTTGCTTGTAACGCTTCAATACGTTTTTCTTCAACGATTTTTGCAGTTGGTAATTCAACTTGTGCAATTTCAGACTTCGTATGGCGAATGATATTTTTAAGTAAATAACGTTCGTTATGTTTTACGAATAAAATTGCTTTACCAGTACGACCAGCACGACCTGTACGACCAATACGGTGAACGTAGGCTTCAGAATCTTGTGGAATATCGTAGTTGATAACTAAGCTTAAGCGGTCAACATCTAGACCACGTGCTGCTACATCTGTTGCAATAACAACATTAAGCATGCCGCTTTTTAAGCGTTCTACAGTGCGTTCACGTGCTTGCTGGTTCATGTCACCGTTAAGTGGAGCTGCAGAAAAACCTTCGCGCTCTAATAACTCAGCAAGTTGTACTGTATCGTTACGCGTACGTACGAAAACAATGGCACCTTCATATTGTTCAGCTTCTAAAAAGCGAACAATTGCTTTATTTTTATGTACACTAGCGTTCCAAAAAACCTGCTCTACAGATGATACTGTTGAGTTACGCGCAGAAATATGAACCTGTTCAGGGTTATTCATATAACGGCTACTGATGTTTTGAATTTGCTTAGGCATGGTTGCAGAGAAAAGACATGTTTGCTTTTCACGCGGTGTTTTTTCCATGATGCTTTCTACATCATCGATAAAGCCCATACGTAACATTTCATCGGCTTCATCGAGTACAAGTGCTTGTAAAGCATCAAACTTGATAGTACCACGGTTAATGTGATCGATTAAACGACCAGGTGTTGCAACAATAACCTGCGCGCCACGACGAAGTGCGCTTAATTGGATGCTGTAGCTTTGGCCACCATACAGTGCCAATACTTCAACACCACGAATGTGTTTAGAGAATTGTTCGAATGCTTCAGCAACTTGGATCGCAAGCTCGCGTGTAGGTGCAAGTACAAGGATCTGCGGCTGTTTTACAGACGGGTCAATATTATTTAACAATGGCAGTGCGAATGCTGCGGTTTTACCTGTACCCGTTTGAGCTAGTCCCAGTACGTCCTTTCTTTCTAGCAATAACGGTATACATTGAGCTTGGATTTCAGATGGTGTCTTGTAACCCAACTCTTCAACTGCCTTCAAAATTGCAGGAGAAAGATTTAGAGATTCAAACGTGACTGGTTCTGACATTAATACGCCTCAACGAATTTAAAGAGGCGCGCATTATATAGGATTCGCGAGGCAAATGCTTGTATAAATTGAAACTAATTTGTATGTGTTTGATGTTGGATGAAATTTAACCAGTCCAATGCAGGGTTTATTAAACTGGTTAACATATTTAATACAAAGCTTATTTGTACAAGCCTAGGTTTTCTTTTGCGTAAGCTTCAAATTCGGTAAATCCGCCAATGTGATTTTGGTCTACAAAAATTTGTGGAACAGTAGGGCAAGGCTTACCCGCTGACTTTTCAAGGTCGGCTTTACTAATGCCTTCTTTAATTATGTCGATATAACGAAATTTAAAGTCATCACGTTCATTTGATAATTGCTCAGCAACATCTTTCGCACGAACACAAAATGGACAGCCTTCACGGCCAAAAATTACGGTTAACATAGTTTTCTCCTCAATTTGATTAATATCAGTTTAAATGATTGAAAAATTATTTAAAGCGGAAAAAATCGATTGCACCATTCTAATAAAAACATAAATCATATTATGCATAGCAATATGATTTGCAAAATGCGAATAACAAATCAGAGCCCTGTTCGCCTAATACTTAAGTCTATGAATGCAGGTGTGTTTACAAGAATTAATTTATGGCACATAACTTGATAATCTAGAGTTATACATTGGGTCAACGAGAATACTTTATGAATATCAATAGTCACGTTTTAGAAATTATCCAAGGGGTAATAGGTAAATATTGTGAAACCCAAAGTCGAAATTTCTCTATTACCTTGATCAACAAATTGCAATGTAACTATGTCTGTTTGCAAATTCCGCCTGAGCAAATGATTGCACAATGCGAGGAGTTTCTTATTCCGGCGCTAGCAGCTGTAAAGCAGTGCTTTTTACTTAACCTCGAAGAAAATATTCATGGGGTTAGTATTCACTATCAGGTTGATGATTCTGAACAAGTAAATACGTTGGATTTTCACGGGCTTTTAGTAACTAAAAAATCTGTTAGTTTAGCGCTTGATATTAGACAAAATGTAGACGTTTTAACTGATTGCGAGGCGTTACTCAAAAGCTGTTTAAAAATGTCAGCTGATACTCACTACCGTTTTGGTCTAAATTTTAAATTATTCAATAGCACGCTTAGAGAGTCTGCACAGCTCGAGGATTTACGCCATCTTAGTGGTGACGCATTAATTGATAAATTAAATAGTGACAGCTTAAATACACATATAAAGTTGTGCTCTATTAACGATGTTTATGAGCTGAGCCAAGCTCATAAACTCTCTAAAAAAATATTAGGCTGGCCATTTTTTGATACCGACTTAATTACTATTTTAACAACATTTCACACACAAACACGTTTATCGGTATTAGTTGCAGACGACAGCTTACCGAGCCAAATTGCTACAAAAGTAATGCTTGAAATGCTGGGCTGCTTAGTAACGTGTGCAGAAAATGGTGCTAGTGCATTAACGCTTGCTCAAAATGAGCAATTTGACTTACTACTTTTAGATGAGCGTATGCCAGGAATGTTTGGTAGCGATGTGGCGCAGCAATTAGTTAGGCAAAATACACCTAATAACGATACTCCTAAAGTTATTTTAACGGGGTTAACAGGCGATGAGCAAATAGCTGAGTTATTTGATAAAGGAATTACTCACTATTTACAAAAGCCAGTGACAAAAGCGGTACTTGAGAAATTTATTAAACCTTGGCAGTTAGCCTCTTAAATTGATTAATAAAGAGAGAGTTATGGATAATTTCTCTAAAATAGCATTTATTTTAATTGGTTTTCAAAACAATTTTTTTTGCCAAAAGGCATTTTTTATGACGCGGTTGAAGAGTCATCAAAAATTACTGGCATGGTAAAAAATACACTCTATTTATTGACCTTATGTGCAGAGCAATTTGCTTTAGTTGTTAATACACCCATTCACTTTACGCAAAACTACAGCGAGCTGAAAAATCGAATTGGTATATTAAAAGCCATTGCGGTGGGGGCATTTAAAACGGGTTCGTACGGCGCTCAAACTATTAAGCAGCTAGACCTTTTAGTAATATTATAGAAGTGGTGCTAGGGAAAAGAGGTTTAAATGCTTTTACACATATAGGTTTAGCCGAAAACATTAAAAACATGGGCCACTAATATAATTTTAGCGGGTACTGTGTCTTCTATCTGTATTGATTCAACTGTGCGCACTGCTGTTGCATTTGGTTCTAATGTCACTATTTTAAGCGTCTGCACACCGAGACGCACTCCTTTTGAACAAACATTCTACTGTGAAAAGGTTCCTCTCTTTATACACGAGTTTGTGAGAGTAATATTTTTATGAAGTATTAGAGAGACCATGAATAATAATGATGAGCTACAAGTTCAAATCCAATATGCACTAGTTGAAAAACTTTCCAATAGTAATCAACGTCAAGCAAAGCTATTAGCTATTTTAGATGAGTGTATTTTTGAGTGTGATAAACATTTAAATCTCACTTACATCAATGAAGCTTGGGAGAAAAAACTAGGTTACTCAAACGATTCATTAATTGGCTCCAATATTACTAAGTTAATGAATTACGATGATATTATGCATTTTGTTGCATATAGCTGTTGTTTACTAGAAGGGAAGCAGGCTCCCAGTGTAGAAATACAAATTAAAAGCAGCACCGGGCTCATGAACTGGTTTGAGTTAAGGTTAGTTTATGACGAAAAAAGCGGCTTTATAGGCTCGTTCTATGACATTCAACGTCATAAAGATTCTCAATTTTTGCTAACGCAACAGCAAAAATATGTTAAACGTTTATCGCTTGTTGCGAGCCATACAAATAACTTAGTAATTATTACAGATAAGTTTGGTGTGATTGAGTGGGTTAACAATAGTTTTGAAGTGCTTACAGGCTACACCTGTGATGAGGTTATAGGCACTAGCCCAGGTCAATTGCTACAAGGGCCAAAAACATGTGAAAAGAGTCGTAAGGTTATGTCTCACGCTGTAAAAAATGGGCTTCCTTTTCAAGTTGAAACTACAAATTACGATAAGAATGGTAACGTTTATTGGGTTGCTATTGATGCAAACCCAGTGCGAGATGATGAAGGTAAAGTAAAGCATTTTATCGCTATAGAAACTAATATTACGCAGCGAGTTAAAGCTGAACAAGCAATGGCAGAGATAGAATATAACTACCACTCTGTTGTAGATAATATTCCTGATATTGTTTTACGCCTTGATACATTTGGCAATTTATTATTTATAAATCAAGCATGGCAACGCGTCTTACATAGCAATGTAGATGAGAGCCTTGGCTTACCTATAATTAAGTTTATAGCAAAAGAAGATGTAGAAAAAATTAGTAACACTCTGCTTGATTATAAACAAGGTAAGCGTGATATACGTCGCTTTGATATACGTTTGATTAATGCACAAGGGATAAATAATTGGGTTGAAATGACACTTACTCCCATTGTGGGTGGCTACGAAAGCGATTTGTTATCTATTGCCGCAACACTTGTTGATATACAAGAACGTATTGAAAGCGAGCAAATATTGCTTGAAGCTAAACATCAGGCAGAAACATTAGCTGAGTCTAAAAGCCGATTTATGGCAAATATTAGCCATGAAATTCGCACGCCATTAAATGCCGTTATTGGCTCTGCAGATATTTTGCATCATACCGGTTTAACTTCTGAGCAAATGCGTTACACACAAATGATTAAAACAAGCTCTGATGCATTACTGAGTGTATTGGACGATGTATTAACGTATTCGCGTTTTGAAGCACAAGCTATAACACTCGATAATCAACCATTTAGTATAGATACGTGTATTGAGGAAGCAGTAGATATTATTACCCAAAGTGCTTTGCAAAAAGGGCTTGAGGTTGTTCTTGATTTTTACCCTGATGTCCCCGCTCAAGTAATTGGTGATCATGCACGTATAAGGCAAATAGCCATTAATTTATTAGCCAATGCGATTAAGTTTACTCAGCAAGGCGTAATAACGGTGACCGTTAGATGTACTTACATTGGAGCCAATAATTTAAATCTTCATTTATCAGTAAAAGACACAGGAATGGGAATCGCAAAAAATAAAATAGAAAGTATGTTTATGCCTTTTATTCAATCAGATAATTCAATTACCCGAAAACATGGTGGTAGTGGCTTAGGCCTTGCGATATGTAAGCAAATTTGTGATGTAGTAGGGGGAGATATTTCGGTTAACTCTGAGCTCAATAAAGGGAGTGAGTTTATCGTTAATTACCCGTTACAAATAGACACAACCGACTCAACATTGAGAGAAGGGTTTGCAGCACGAAGTAAAAAGCCAAGAGTATGGATTGTAGGACATAACCAAATTTTAAAAACCGCGTTGGAGCACACACTCACTCGGTTTTCTATCGCTTTTGATCACTATGAAATATGCCCAGATATCCCTGAGTATGATAGTTTTCCTGATGCAATTGTATTAACTGATCCTCCAATGCTAGCCCAAACACGCGAGTGTATAAATACATATAACTCTCTTAATTCACCGTGTTTACTTATCTTAGACTTATTAGGTGAAAGCTTATTACCGCAAAATCTTAACGACAGAGAGCTTAGGTTAAATGGCCCTTTTAAAGTATCGCATGTACCGCGAGCAATTAGTTTATTGGAAGAGCAGTTATTTCATTTAGATATTATATTTACTAATCGTGAACAAAAAGAAGCCTTAGAAAGCCCTTCAGGGTTAACTCAGTTGAATGGGACCAATGTATTGGTTGCTGAAGATAATACTAATAATCAAATAGTAATAAGACAGTTTTTAGAGCAAAAAGGTTGTCGGGTATATATCGCTAGTGATGGGCAAGAGGCAATAACCAAGGCTAAAAACAATAAAATTGATATTATTTTTATGGATATCCAAATGCCAATACTAGATGGGATCTCTGCAACTAAAGCAATCAGAAAGTTAGGTATAGCCACCCCTATAATAGCGCTCACTGCAAATGCGATTCATGGTGATAAAGAGCGATTTATTGAAGCGGGGATGAATGATTATTTAGCTAAACCAATTGTAAGTGAAATACTTTATTTATTGCTTGATAAATATGCACCAAAACAGGCTATTGAATCTAAGCATTTAAAGCTCATTCGTTTAGCGCAAGTGTGGGAAAAGCTGAGCTGAGCAATGAAGGCTAGGGTCTGTTGAACTTTCAGGGTTAAATTTGCAGCAGTCTGTTTGGCATTTAGGCCAGGCAGAGCGTATGCAGTGTGGTTATTCCCCATAAATGGGCGATAACGAAGCATTAATGCCAAACAGGCGCTGCCGAAAGGGTTCTTCCTAGGGGCTATTTACTCTTTGTTGGTCGGTTTTTACTTATTCTTACATGGATGTAAGCCAGTAGGGGGTAGCGCAGGAGCAGTTACCGAGCCCGCTAGGTTACAAACCACGCGCCGCGATTAAACCGCCTCTAGTTTGAACAAATTTCAATCCGCAAAGATCAACAGACCCTAATATAAAAAATGGGTTTGTGATGCATAAAACTTGATAAACGAAAAAATTAACCTAGTATTTTAGGAGTAAGTTAAATTTATTTTTTAGTATTTAATGAGTGTTTTTATTATAGTTTTTCAATTTGATTCGCAAATTGCAATTCAAAATAAAAATACAACGTTACAAATTATTTTTGGATTCTAAATTACATTTTTAATTTTTTTAATACTTTGATTTTGTTGTTTATTTTATCTTTCGTTTGTTTTTGTTTAGTTGGCACGGCTTTCGCAACATATTAAATATCAAATCAAGACAATTTAGTTAAATTTTTAAGAGGTGCAATATGCAAACAAATACAAAAGCCGAACAACAACCTAAAAGTAATAATTGGGTACTTACACCTGAAATCATGGTTTTGTCTATTTTGCTTGTAGCTACCTTAGTAATAGGTATTACAGTTCTGCGCGGTAGTGATTCTGTAGAGCCGTTAACGGACATACAGCCGATTACCTTTACACAAGCTGATGTTGAAAATGCACAGTCGATGAGTAATACATTTGACTCGCAAAATACTAACTATGCACAACATGTAACAGCCCCTAAAAACGAAAATAACGACACTCTTTCAAACTAGAGACTTTTGCGCAGGTAACTATTTATTGTTGCCTGCGTTTTTTTATGTTTCCTACCACCGTTTTAACTTTTTATCCCTAGCTTTAAAATTACGTGTACGCTTTTTAATTCAAGCTGTGCGTAACCTAATTAGTTTATCAAGCCTTTCTTTATACTTATTTTCAATTACTAATCCTTACTTTTAGCCAACAATTATTAACTGGTTTCTCTGTGCTGTTTGGGCTTGAGTAAGCTCTCATTTATTAATTTAGGTGCATTGTAAATTGAATTGCAAAATGCAAATAAAATGGAAAAATTTAAACACTCAAATAACTAAACTTAACCTTTTGAATTTACTGTTTTTATTTTTACGCTTTTACTTTTTAAATGGTCTGTAACTTGCTCTTGATTACATAAGTCACTAAGAGTGAGAATCGGAGCAAAACATGAATGCATTTAAGTACCTAGAATCAGAAAGCACAGTCAATCTCGCAAGATGGCATGAGTTAGAGAGAATCATGTCGGATGCAATGCAAAATAATTATTTTAAAATGGTTTATCAACCGCTTGTATCATTAGGAACGGGTAAGTTGGTCGGCTTTGAATCGCTAATAAGGTGCCAATCACCGCGCTTTGGTATCGTAGGCCCTGATGAGTTTATCCCTCATGTAGAGCAATCAGGAATGATTTTAGAATTAGGTGACTGGATTTTTGAGCAATGTTTGTCTGATTTAAAGCAGATGCGACATTTTGGTATGACAGATATTGCTGTTTCTTTAAATATTTCACCGGTACAAATTTTAGATGGTGATGTGTTTTCAAAAGTAATGGTTTTGCTAGAAAAGTACCAAATACCACCACAGGCTATTAAAGTAGAATTAACAGAAACAGCGCTCATTCATAGTCCTGATAAAATAGCTAAGGCGTTTGAAAACTTCCATAAAGAAGGCGTAAAGGTGTGGATTGATGATTTTGGCACTGGGTATGCGTCTTTAGGTCTACTTCGTCAATTTGATATTGATGGTTTAAAAATTGATCGCAGTTTTGTAAGTGGTATTGCAACTAATAATGAAGACTTTACGTTATGTAGTGCAATTATTGCGATGGCTCAGCGATTGGGCTTACAAACTGTAGCAGAAGGCATTGAAGAGAATGAGCAATTACAAATATTAGAACAACTTGGTTGTGATATTGCTCAGGGGTACTTGCTCGATAAGCCGCAAACATTAACAAAAAGTATTGATACCTGGGCTCTATGATTGTTTATATTCATTTTGATTTGCAAAATGCAAAAAATAAATTACTCTTAAACTACAACTATTACATTTTACTAGTGTACGAAGCTTTAACTTACACAAAGGTCATCTATGCCTATATCAGAGCAGTTTATCGATAAAAGTATTACAGATCTAAACGTTTTAATTCAACTTGAAAAGGATGTTGGAATAAGTGTTTTAGCCCGATTAGTAAACTTATTTATCGATGAATTAGTTACTATGGCAAACCAATTAGATACGGCAATTAGTAATGCAGATATTATAAAAATTAGAGAAATAATGCATGTTTTGAAAAACTCGGCTGCTTTATATGGAGCCGCTCCTCTAGCTGCATTGGCAACACAGTTACACGATTCACCACCACCAACTACAGAAGAAAATTTGCACGCAGCGCTTGTTATTAAGCATAACGTGGATAAAACCCGAGATGCATATCAAATAATGAGTAAGAGTATAGCTATCTAGGAGAAAGCCGTGTCAGATACAATGGGTAAAGGCCTTGTTTATATTGTTGAGGATAGCATCGCAAGTGGTGCTTTGTACGCAAGTCAGCTAGAGCAAGTAGGTTTTGAATGTAAGCATTTCGCAGATGGATATTCTGCTTTGGTCGGTATTAAAGAAAAAATGCCTGCGGTGATAGTACAAGATGTATGCTTGCCTGATATAAGTGGGCTTGAAGTTTTACAATTTGTAAATAAACAAAAAAATCCTGCTAATGTAGTCATGATCACCTCAAATAGTTCTATTGATATTGCAGTGGAAGCTATGCGTTTAGGTGGCTTCGATTTTTTAGAAAAACCCTTCACAAGTCAGCGACTTATTAGCTCAGTAGAAAGCGCGTTAACACCCAAAGAGCAAACTAAAGTACAACCTTTGGTTGAAAGCAATGATAAAAGCCAAGATTTTGTTGGTGAATCTCTCGCAATGAAAACCGTTTTTAGATTGCTAGATAGCGCAGCTAGAAGCAAAGCATGCGTATTTATTACAGGTGAAAGTGGAACCGGTAAAGAAGTTTGTGCACAAACCCTTCATGATGCAAGCCCCAGAAATAAAGGGCCATTTATTGCTATAAACTGTGCTGCGATCCCTGCAGAGTTATTTGAATCAGAATTTTTTGGTCATGTTAAAGGTGCGTTTAGTGGGGCGTTAAGCGATCGAAAGGGCGCTGTTGAAGTGGCTAACGGCGGTACGCTATTTCTAGATGAATTATGTGAAATGGAGCATAACTTACAAGCTAAGTTATTACGCTTTTTACAAACCGGCATATTTAGCAAGGTTGGTAGCAGCGAAGTATTACACAGCGATGTTCGCTTGGTATGTGCAACCAACAGAAATCCAATAATAGAGGTAGCAGAAGGGCGCTTTAGAGAAGATTTATATTATCGTTTAAATGTTATCCCCGTAAAGCTACCCCCTCTAAGAGAACGCGGAAACGATATCTTACTGCTCGCTGAGTATATTTTAAAACAAAAAAGCGATAGTAACGCTAAACATTTTATTGGCTTTTCTGATGAAGTTAAGACGCTTTTTTGTAATTACGATTGGCCAGGAAATATACGCGAACTGCAAAATGTAATTGAAAATACAGTCGTTATTAATGATGCCGATGTAATAGAAAAAGATATGCTACCAAATTCATTTGGTCTAGGCGCTGTAAAACACTCTAGCTCAGCTAAGTCAATTCACAATACAAACGATCAGAGTGTTCAATTATCTCCTATGTCGGTTCACGATATAGAACCTTTATGGCAAGTTGAAAAAAGGGCTATTGAAAACGCAATCAAAAGCTGCGAAGACAACATTCCTCTTGCTGCTGCTTATTTAGGGGTAAGTGCATCTACCATTTATAGAAAAATAAAGGGATGGTCTTAAAGCTTTAATAGATTTTTAATTACAATTTTAGGTTGAATTAATAAAAGTTACCCTAAACTCTATGTGTAAGGGCAAAATTAATTTTTAATCTGAAATAGTAAAAGGAGATCGCAATGAGTAACACTAGTTTAAAACCTGCGGATATTATGCCATCACTAGTAGTGAGTGATGTTGATGGGAAAAAGGTAGATTTAGTTGACAGGATAAGTGACTCCCCGTGGAAAATGATTGTTGTTTATCGAGGCCAGCACTGCCCTAAATGTACTGCGCAACTCAACGAGCTTGCCAAAATTCATGAAGACTTTAAAGAGGCTGGAGTTGAAGTGGTTGCAGTAAGTGGTGATAGCCATGAGCAGCTTAATAAACATCTTGAAAAAATAGATATTAACTTCCCAATTTACTATGGTTTAACAATCGAACAAATGACTGATTTAGGGCTACATATTAGCGAGCCTCGCAGTGGTGCAGAAACTGATCATCCATTTGCTGAACCAGGAATTTATGTGCTTAATGAAAAAAATCAGCTTCAAATGGTAGATATATCAAACAGCCCGTTTGTTCGTCCTGATTTAGAGCAACTGCTAGGTGGGATTAAGTTTTCAAGAGAAAACGACTATCCAATCCGAGGCACATTTATTAAATAGTATTCACTTTACATGGTTTCAAAAAAGGCACTCTTCAGTGCCTTTTTTATTTATTTTTAATAAATTTACTTGAAAACAATTTTACCGTCCATATGTAGTTAAGTAGGACGCCTTATGGGTCCTAAATTAAACTTAAACAATTGAAATTTATATTATTAATTAAACTTTGCTTGAGCTTGTTCAATAGAAAAGCACATGCAAAATATCGCTTAAATATGAGGATATTATTATGCGTACAGTAGACTTGTCACCACTTTATCGTTCATTTATCGGCTTCGAACATTTAGCATCACTTATGGATGCGGCAGCTAATACAGACAAGCAGCCGAGTTTTCCTCCTTACAATATAGAAGCACTCGATAAAGACAAATACAGAATCACTATGGCCATTGCCGGTTTTAGTGATAGTGAATTGACCATTGAGTCAGAAAACAACACATTAAAAGTTGCAGGTATTAAAGCTAATAAAGATGAAAATAATGAACGTAAGTTTATTCATCAAGGTATAGCAGAGCGTAACTTTGAACGTAAGTTTCAGCTTGGAGACCATGTAAAAGTACTTGGTGCCGATTTAGCTAACGGCTTATTGAGCATAGAGTTACAGCGTGAAATTCCTGAAGCACTTAAACCACGTAAAATAGAAATTGGTAATAGCAATCTAATAGAAGGTAAATAGTCTTCTAAAGTACATATTCCCCTGATTATTTAGCCGCCTCATTTGAGGCGGTTTTTTTACTTAAAGCGCTTCTAAATTATTAAGGTAGTAGGTTGCCTGTTGCAGCGTTTGTTCTTGAAGTGTTTTATCTTGTTTATCCCAGTTTTTATATACCATACCAATACGTGGATTCTTCTCTAGCCTGTCTCTGTGTCTATTCATGAAATGCCAATACAAGCTATTTAGCGGGCAGGCCTTATCTCCTACTTTTTGTTTAACATCGTACTGACAGCTTTTGCAGTAATCGCTCATTTTATTAATGTAGTTACCGCTTGCAGCATAGGGTTTTGTTGCAATTATTCCATCATCGGCAAACTGGCTCATGCCTCGAGTGTTGGGCATTTCTACCCATTCTATGGCATCTATATAAACGCCTAAGTACCAGTTGTCTACGTCATCAGGGTTAATACCTGTAAGCATGCAAAAGTTCCCAATAACCATTAGACGCTGAATATGATGGGCATAAGCGGTTTCAAGGCTTTGTTTGAGTGAGTGGCTTAGACAATTCATTTTTGTAGAGCTGTTCCAAAAATAAGATGGCAGTTTATTTTTGGCTTGTAATTGATTTTTAACTGCGTAGTCGGGCATGTTAATCCAATAAATGGCACGCACATACTCTCTCCAGCCTAATATTTGCCTAGTAAAGCCCTCTACTTGCGAGAGGGATATTTCATTAGGTCTTTGTTCGTATTCGCTTATTACACGTTTGATTACATATAACGGGTGGAGTATTTTTGCGTTTAGGGCAAACGATAAACGGCTATGGTACAGGCTGGTATTGTTTTTACTTTGATCTGTCATCGCATCTTGAAAGTGACCAAAGCGACTAAGTAAGTGCTCACAAAAGTATTCAAGAGATTCAATCGCTTGTTTACGCGTTGTTGGCCACTCCAGTGAATGTTGATTTATTTCACCCAAATAAGCGACGTTGTGTTTATTTAAACGAGAAATAATGCTGCTAACATCAGTATTGAATAACTTAGGCTCTGGGATGTCGGCTAAGTCTTTTTTGGAAAATTTATTACGATTATTACTATCAAAATTCCATTTGCCACCAGTTGGCTTAGCATCATCAATTAATATATTAAATTGCTTACGCATAGCACGATAAAAGTGCTCCATTGTTACATGCTTGTTTTTTGTAAAGCGTGTTTTTATATCGGTGAACGGTAATAAAAAGTGTTCAGCATCTGTAGCAATTACATTTAATGAGCTATCACTTTTAAACTTAGCTAATTGAGATTTTAGCCTAAACTCGTCAGGGTATTGATATTCAATAGAGTCGCATTGGTATTTATCGGCAACTCGCTTGAGTAATTCAATCAAGTCTTTGTCGTCATCGGTATCATCAAGTGTTAAATGCAAAACATTAAAACCTGCCGTGTTTAATGCAGTTGCAAAGTTTTCCATAGCATTAAAAAAAGCACACAGTTTTTGAATGTGATGTTTAACGTAGTCAGTTTCTTGTTTTAGCTCTGCGATGAGATAAAGCGTATCGTCGTCTTTTTGTTTGTACCATGAATGAGATGGGTTTAGCTGATCGCCCAGTATTAGTCTGAGTGTTTTGTGATGGGTCATAGTAAAGCCAAATTTTTTTATACGGACGTATTTAATTAAAGGATCGTTTTACTATTTAACTAGGAGTGAATAGAGCAAAAAGGCTTAACCGATTATCAAGGCAATAAAGGCGTGTTGGATCATGGTGTGCAAATGAGTTTAATTAATGGGGAGGTTAAGTAAGTTAAATTGCCACCCCTAAAAATTGTATATTTAAATTTTATTACTTTGCTTTTGCTGCATTTTTTGTTGTAACGAAATCACATTAGATACATTAAATAGAATATTGCTGGCAAAGTTTTCAAAATATTTAAGGGCTTTTTTCCAAGCGAGCTGGCTCTCAGGAGTAAAGTGCTTACCAAGGTGCTCCTTAAGGGTCTCGTAAAACGCATCAGATAATAGTGCAATGTCATTTTGTGAAACACTGCTTTTTTTTAGGTACATTAAATGATGTGCTAAAAAAGGAGCTACCGATGCTGGCTTATCTAAATGTTTAACAATTCGTTCTAACACACAAAAAAGGGTAAAACTCTTTTCGTTAAATTGTAAGGCTGTTGGGTAATTCATTTCAATGCTAGATTCAGCCAATTTACTGTGAAATCGAGCCGTGAATGCATGAAAATTTGGCTTAATAATTGTTAAGTTATTTAACAATGCTGATTGTTGTTGGTTCATTTTTTATCTCGATGCAGTGAGTAATAACTATTATTATTAAGTGTTATAAAATTGATTATAGCGGGCAGTTGAAATTCTGCACGTTTTTTTAGTGTTAAAGTATGGGTTTCAGTTATATCAATTTAGTTTCTGGTAAATTGTAAGGATCTAGAGGGTAATAAGGTTGCTCAAATTTAGTTTGCTTGATTTCTGCTCAAAAGTAGTAAGCTGTGATATTTAATAATTTAGAGACAAGCATATTATAAAATTGATTGATTACTTATGTTACTTATATATACATTAAATTAGCATCTTGACGAATTGGAAATTTTATAAACTAATTGCGTATTATAGTTGCTAATCATCCCGTACATCCTTATAATAGCTGCCATTGTTTAGCATGTTGTAAAACAGCTAACAGCGATATTAAATTTAAAGTTTGATATCTATTGGCGCGGGATGGAGCAGTCTGGTAGCTCGTCGGGCTCATAACCCGAAGGTCGTCGGTTCAAATCCGGCTCCCGCAACCAATTCTACTAGTAGGTATTACCTTACTAATTTATATCGCGCATTCTAAGTAATGCGCGTTTTGCGTTTTAGACTATGTAGTTTAATTAGGTCAGTTTACTGACTCGCAACCAAGCTTGGCCCTAGGCCACACAGTTTTATGCTTTATTGGTGTGACGCCCCGCTTGGTTCGGGGCGTTGTTGTATCTGCACCTTGCGATTTGTGGCAATTGTCATCAAATTAAAACTTAAACTCAGTATTTTAGGGCTATAAGCCCTTTTTTTGTTTGTATGGAGGATTTTCGTGACAAAACTTGAACAAGATTTAGTAACCATGTTAACGCCTGCGGTAGAAATGTTAGGCTTTGAATTGCATGGTCTTGAATTTGTGCAAGCGGGTCGCCATTCTACCTTGAGAGTATATATTGCTCATGAGGATGGGATCTCAGTTGATAACTGTGCGGATGCAAGTCGCCAAATTAGTGCGATTTTAGACGTCGAAGACCCAATTACAAATGAATATGATTTGGAAGTATCGTCTCCTGGTGTTGATCGTCTATTATTCAAACAAGATCACTACGAGCAGGCGCAAGGAGAGGAAGTACGCGTGCGTACTAAACTTCCACAGGATGGTCGTCGTAATTTTAAAGGCGACTTAGTAGCAGTTAGCAGCGATATGATCACACTATCTAGCGATGGTGCAGAGCATCTGATCATGCTTAGTAACATCGAACGTGCGAATTTAATCGCGAAGTTTTAAATTCGAGTGCGAAGGAATAGGGCAAGCGAGGCATTACCCATGGCAAAAGAGATATTATTGGTTGCTGAAGCCGTTTCCAATGAGAAAGCGGTTCCAAAAGAAAAGATTTTTGAAGCTCTAGAGTTCGCTTTAGCGACAGCTACAAAGAAAAAACACGATGGCGAAATTGAAGTACGCGTAGCAATTGACCGTAAAACCGGTGATTACGATACGTTCCGTCGTTGGCAGATTGCCGCTGTATTAGAAGATGGTTCTTTAGAGAACCCATACAGCGAAATCACTCTAGAAGCAGCACAGGTTGAAGAACCTGATTTGCAAATGGGTGATTATGTTGAAGAGCAAATCGACTCAATCAAATTTGACCGTATTACAACACAAATGGCTAAGCAAGTTATCGTACAAAAAGTACGTGAAGCTGAGCGCGCTTTAGTTGTTGAAGCATACAAAGATCAAGAAGGCGAGCTGGTAACGGGTGTTGTTAAAAAAGCAACTCGCGATGCAATCGTACTTGATTTAGGTAACAACGCAGAAGCGGTAATTTACCGTGATGACATGTTACCACGTGAAAACTTCCGCCCGGGTGACCGTATCCGTGGTCTTTTATATGAAGTTAAGCCTGAAGCACGCGGTGCACAATTATTTGTAACGCGCTCTAAACCTGAAATGCTAATGGAATTATTCCGCATTGAGGTGCCAGAAATTGGCGAAGAGATGATTGAATTACGTGCCGCTGCACGTGATCCAGGTTCACGCGCTAAAATTGCTGTTAAATCTAACGACAAACGCATTGACCCAATTGGTGCATGTGTTGGTATGCGTGGCGCACGAGTTCAGGCTGTATCGTCAGAACTTGGCGGTGAGCGTGTTGATATCGTACTTTACGATGACAACCCGGCACAATTTGTTATCAATGCAATGGCGCCAGCAGAAGTTGCTTCAATCGTAATGGATGAAGACACTCACTCAATGGATATCGCTGTAGAAGCAGATAACCTAGCGCAAGCAATTGGTCGTAATGGTCAAAACGTTCGTTTAGCAAGTCAGTTAACTGGCTGGGAACTAAACGTAATGACTGTTGAAGACATGCGTACTAAAAATGAAGCTGAATCTGATAAGTTACTTAACTTATTCACTGAAAATTTAGAAATTGATGATGAGTTTGCATCATTACTTATCAACGAAGGTTTCTCGACACTTGAAGAAGTGGCGTATGTACCAGCGTCTGAATTTTTAGAAATTGATGGTCTTGATGAAGAGACTGTAGATTTACTGCGCTCACGCGCAAAAGATGCATTGACAACTAAAGCACTTAAAACGGAAGAAAGCTTAGATGGCGCAGAGCCAGCTGAAGACTTACTTGCGCTTGAAGGCTTAGAGCGTCACTTAGCATTTGTTATGGCAAGCAAGGGTGTTGTTACACTTGAAGACTTGGCAGAACAAGGTATTGACGAATTAGTTGATATCACAGAACTTTCATCTGAAAAAGCGGGTGAACTGATTATGGCTGCACGAAACATTTGTTGGTTTGCAGACGAGTAATTTATTAACGGAGGTATTACACACTATGGCAGAAGTAAATGTTGAAAAACTAGCCGGCGATATAGGTACGACTGTTGATAAATTGCTACAGCAGTTTTCACAAGCAGGTATCACTAAGCAAGCAACTGATAACGTAACAGAAGCCGAAAAAGCAACGTTACTTGATCATTTAAGCAAGCATCATGGCGGTACAGGTTCAGATGGCCCAGCGCGTATGACTTTACAACGTAAGAGCAAAAGCACTTTAAGTGTTACGGGCTCTACTGGTAAAGCAAAAGATGTTCAAGTTGAAGTTCGCAAAACACGTACTTACGTGAAGAAAAGCGCAATGGAACAAGAACAAGAGCAAGCTCGCTTAGCTGCTGAAGAAAAAGTGCGTCTTGAAGAGCAGCAAAAAGCTGACCAAGAAGCCGCAGAATTAAAAGCGAAACAAGAGGCAGAACGCAAAGCGAAAGAAGAAGCCGACCGTAAAGCCAAAGAAGAAGCTAAACGCAAAGCTGATGCAGAGCGTAAAGCGAAACAAAAGCAGATGACCCCAGAGCAAAGTGCTAAGTCTGAGAAAGATCGCATAGAAGCTGAGCGTCTGCAAAAAGAAGCAGAAGAGGCCGCATTGAAGAAAGCTGAAGAAGAAGCGAAACGTCAAGCAGAAGAAGCAAGAAAGCTAGCTGAAGAAAACTCGGCACGCTGGAAGAAAGAAGAAGAAGAACGTAAGAAACGCGAAGAAACAGCGGATCACCATCTTACGACTTCTACTTATGCACGTGAAGCAGAAGATGTTGCCGATGCTCGTGATGAGCAAGGTACACGCCGTGCTAAGAAAAAGAAAAAAGCGCCAGCAAAAGATAAATTTGCAGCGTCAAGAGGCCGTAACAAGTCTAAGTTAAAAGCACCTGCATCATTACAACATGGTTTCCAAAAACCAACTGTTGATGTTAAAAATGAAGTGCGTATTAGCGAAACAATTACAGTAGCTGAGCTTGCATCACGCATGGCCGTTAAAGGCGCTGAAGTTGTTAAAACAATGATGAAAATGGGTGACATGGTTACTATTAACCAAGTGATTGACCAAGAAGCTGCACAATTAGTTGCAGAAGAAATGGGTCACAAGGTTATCATTGTTAAAGAAAACGAATTAGAGCAAACAGTACTTAATGACCGCCACGAAGATGGTAAGTCAGAGCCTCGTGCTCCAGTAGTAACTGTAATGGGTCACGTTGACCATGGTAAAACATCTACGCTTGATTATATTCGTTCTGCGAAGGTTGCTTCTGGCGAAGCCGGTGGTATTACACAGCACATTGGTGCATACCACGTAGACGTAAATGGTCACATGATCACGTTCTTAGATACTCCAGGGCATGCTGCATTTACTTCAATGCGTGCTCGTGGTGCTAAAGCGACTGATATCGTAATCCTAGTGGTTGCAGCAGATGATGGCGTTATGCCACAAACTAAAGAAGCGGTACAGCATGCTCGTGCAGCTGGCGTTCCTTTAATCATCGCAGTAAACAAAATGGATAAAGAAGGTGCAGATCCAGATCGCGTTAAAAACGAACTTGCTGTACTAGACGTTATCCCAGAAGAGTGGGGCGGCGATACGCAGTACGTTCATATCTCAGCTAAAACTGGCTTAGGTATTGACGACCTTCTTGAAGCAGTATTGAACCAATCTGAACTTTTAGAGCTTTCGGCACCTACTGTAGGTATGGCGGCTGGTGTTGTTATTGAATCTCGTCTTGATAAAGGCCGTGGTCCAGTAGCATCAGTACTTGTTCAATCTGGTACGCTTAACCAAGGTGACATTGTATTATGTGGTCTTGAGTATGGCCGTGTTCGTGCAATGCGCGATGAAAACGGCAAAGACATTAAGTCAGCTGGTCCATCTATCCCAGTTGAGATTTTAGGTCTTTCTGGTATTCCAGCTGCAGGCGACGAAGCGACTGTAGTTAAAGATGAGCGTAAAGCGCGTGAAGTTGCTTTATACCGTCAAGGTAAGTTCCGCGATGTTAAACTAGCACGTCAGCAAAAAGCTAAGCTTGAAAACATGTTTACTAACATGACTGAAGGCGATGTTTCTGAAGTTAACGTGGTACTTAAAGCAGACGTTCAAGGTTCTATCGAAGCAATCTCTGATTCACTAACTAAACTTTCTACTGATGAAGTGAAAGTGAAGATTGTTGGTTCAGGTGTTGGTGGTATTACCGAAACTGATGCAACACTCGCTGCAGCGTCTAACGCAATTGTAGTTGGCTTTAACGTTCGTGCTGATGCTTCAGCTCGTAAAGTTATCGAGACTGAAAACTTAGACCTACGTTACTACAGCGTAATCTACAGCTTGATTGACGAAGTTAAACAAGCAATGTCAGGTATGCTAGCGCCAGAGTTTAAACAAGAAATCATTGGTCTTGCTCAAGTTCGTGACGTATTTAAGTCTCCAAAAATTGGCGCAATCGCTGGTTGTATGGTTACTGAAGGTGTTATTAAACGTAGCGCTCCAATCCGTGTACTACGTGAAAACGTTGTTATCTATGAAGGTGAACTTGAGTCACTTCGTCGCTTTAAAGACGATGTTGCTGATGTTCGTAACGGCATGGAATGTGGTATCGGCGTTAAGAACTACAATGACGTACGTGTTGGTGACCAAATCGAAGTATTTGAAACAGTTGAAGTACAACGTACTCTATAATTGTTACTAGGGAGTATTGAACGCTCAGGTTAACGCCGGACGTTCTACACACCCTACGCTAAGATTTTAAATGGGGGCTTAGCCCCCATTTGCATATCCATTATTTAGTTAACTTATTATTTAATTTCAATAAGTTATTATTTTAGGACAAGTATAATGAGAGAATTTTCTCGCACTGATCGTGTTGCACAGCAAATCCAAAAAGAGATTGCTGTAATTTTACAACGCGAAATTAAAGATCCACGCTTAGGTATGGTGACAGTGTCAGCGGTAGAAGTATCGCGCGATTTATCTTATGCCAAAATTTTCATTACTGTGTTTAACACACAAGATGAAGACGCAGCAAAGCAAAGCGCAAAAGTACTTAATGAAGCAACGGGCTATATTCGCTCGTTACTTGGTAAGCGTATCCGTGCTCGTATAATGCCTGAGTTAAAGTTTGTAGTTGATAACTCATTAATGGAAGGTATGCGTATTTCTAATTTAGTGGATTCTATTATCCGCGAAGATAACGCAAAGCATGTAGATGAAGACGTAGAAAGTGTTGATGCTGCTGATGTTTCAGATAGCGAAGAAGGTACTGATCACGTAGACGATACAGATAGCGAAGAAGGCACTGATACAGATGGCAAAGCGCAGTAAAGGCCGTGCAGTTGACGGTATTTTGTTGTTAAACAAACCTGAAGGCATTTCATCAAATAAGGCATTACAGCAAGCAAAAAGTGTTTATTTTGCGCAAAAAGCTGGGCACACAGGTGCTTTAGATCCACTTGCCACAGGTATGCTGCCAATTTGTTTTGGTGAAGCGACTAAGTTTACGCAATTTTTACTCGATACAGATAAAACCTATATCGTTCGTGCACAACTGGGTGAGCGCACAACAACATCAGATTCTGATGGCGAAATTGTTAGCACTAAAGATGTGAACGTTACGCGTGAACAGCTAACAAAAGAAATAGCTGCTTTTGTTGGTGAGTCTGAACAATACCCGTCAATGTACTCAGCTCTTAAATACCAAGGTAGACCGTTATATAAGTACGCGCGCGAAGGTATTGAAGTCCCTCGCAAATGCAGAAAAATAAACGTGTTTAGCTTATCGTTTGACGAATTTGATGAACAAAGCAACGTATTACAAATGACGGCCCATGTATCTAAAGGGACCTACATTCGTACAATCGTTGATGATTTAGGCGAAAACCTAGGCTGTGGCGCACACGTTATTATGCTCCATAGAACCGCTGTTGGTCAGTATCCGGCAGATAAAATGGTCTCGCTTGATGAGATTGAAGCGTTGCTTGCTAAAGCGAAAGAAGAAGAGCTTGCGCCTTCAACTTATTTAGACTCGCTATTGCTACCAATTGATACTGCTTTAACTGATTTACCCGTTGTTGAAATTACAAAAGAACAAGGGGGGATTTTTAGTCACGGGCAAGCTGTAGAATTATCAATCGCTTTACCTGATGGTGCAATTAAAGTTGTTGCGGATAATATATTTATTGGTACTGGTGAGCGCAACTCAAACGGTCATTTAAAGGTTAAACGTGGTCTTGCTAGTCAGCAAGACGATTACGTGAAGCCTGAATAAGCAACTAATGTGCCTAACGGTGGCTTATTAGTTGTAGTTGGGGATAATTAGCTTGTAGTTATTCCTACAGTTGGTAGAATACGCCCGCTTAATCGTTTTGGCTGAATTAGTGATCGGCTAAGACACCTTTTAAATTTAATTTTTGGAGTTACTATGTCACTAAGCAATCAAGAAAAAATCGATATCATTGCTAAATTTGCACGTGCAGAAGGCGATACAGGTTCATCAGAAGTACAAGTAGCATTACTTACTTTTGACATTAACAAGCTTCAAGGTCACTTTGCTGATCACAAGCATGACTTCCACTCACGTCGTGGTCTGCTTCGTAAAGTAAGCACTCGCCGTAAACTACTTGATTACCTTAAAGGTAAAGACATCACTAGTTATACTGCGTTAATCAAAGAACTTGGCCTACGTCGCTAAGAACTAGATTATAGAAAAAGGAGCTTTTTAGCTCCTTTTTTTGTGCCTAAAATTTGTGTTTGAAAATAAAACAAATATATAAACCTATTGAATTATATTGTAAAACTCCTATTTCATAGCTTATCAAGCATCGTTGTATTTACCCACTCATTAGCCCAGCTTAAATCTAGTAGCTAGTGTGTGTTGACCTTTCGTGATTAATTTTGCAGCTGTATGTTTGGTCTTTAGGCAAGGCAGCGCTTATGTAGTGTGGTTATTCCCCATAAATAGGCGATAACGCTGCATAAATGCCAAACATGCGCTGCCCTGCGGGTTCATCCTAGGGGCGATTAACTCTTTGTTGCTCGATTTTTACTTAGCCCACTAGGTTACAAATCTCGCGCCGTGATTAAATCGACCCTAGATTGAACAAATTTCAATCCACAAAGATCAACACACCCTAGACTCGCATTTTGAAGCAGCTTTGGTATATACTATGCGCGTAGGTAAAAAGGTTTATCTACGCTTATTCACATCATTGCCAATTGTAGTACTTAATTGATTTCCAACTGAATACAATTATGTACTGTAATTGGTACTTTGATGACAACTTATTAGAATACATTTAAGGAATATTTTAAGTGCAAGCAATTATTAAAGAATTCAAACTAGGTCAACATACAGTGACTCTAGAAACTGGTGCAATCGCTCGTCAAGCAGACGGCGCTGTACTTGCAAGCATTGGCGACACTTCAGTTTTAGTAACTGTTGTTGGTAAGCGTGAAGCACAACCTGGCCAAGACTTTTTCCCACTAACAGTTAACTACCAAGAGCGTATGTACGCTGCTGGTCGTATCCCAGGTGGTTTCTTAAAGCGTGAAGGTCGTCCTAACGATGGCGAAACACTTATTGCACGTCTTATTGACCGTCCAATTCGTCCACTTTTCCCAAGCGGTTTTGTAAACGAAGTACAAGTTATTGCTACTGTTGTTTCTGTCAACCCTGAAATCCAACCTGATATGGTTGCGATGATTGGTACTTCAGCAGCACTTGCTATCTCTGGTATCCCGTTCAGTGGTCCAATTGGTGCATCTCGCGTTGGTTACATCAACGGCGAATACGTACTTAACCCTACATTAAAAGAGCTTGAAGAAAGCCAACTTGATTTAGTGGTAGCCGGTACTGATAAAGCGGTACTTATGGTTGAATCAGAAGCTAACGTACTTGCAGAAGACGTAATGCTTGGCGCTGTTGTATATGGTCATGAGCAATCTCAAGCGATCATCACTGCAATCGAAGAATTTAAAGCAGAAGCAGGCAAGCCTACTTGGGATTGGACTGCACCAGCTAAAAACGTTGCACTAGAAGATAAAGTTGCAGCAATTGCTGCTGATAAAGTAGGCGCAGCTTACTTAATCACTGATAAAGTAGCGCGTAAAGAAGCACTTGGCGTAGCTAAAGATGAAGTTGTTGCAGTGTTAACAGCTGAACTTGCTGAAGGCGAGTCTTTAGATAAGCAAGAAATTGGTAAAATCTTCGGTTCACTTGAGAAGAAAATCGTTCGTGGCCGTATCGCTTCTGGCGAAAAACGTATCGATGGTCGTGAACCAGATATGATTCGTGCACTAGATGTAATGACAGGCGTATTACCACGTACTCACGGTTCTGCTATCTTTACTCGTGGCGAAACTCAAGCGTTAGTAACAGCTACACTTGGTACAGAACGTGATTCACAGTTAATCGACGATTTAACTGGTACTCATAAAAACCACTTTATGCTTAACTACAACTTCCCTCCATTCTGTGTAGGTGAAACTGGTTTTGTTGGTTCTCCTAAGCGTCGTGAAATCGGCCATGGTAACCTTGCTAAGCGTGGTATTGCTGCTGTAATGCCAACATTGACTGAATTCCCATATTCAATCCGTGTAGTATCTGAAATCACTGAATCAAACGGTTCATCTTCAATGGCTTCTGTATGTGGTACTTCACTTGCACTTATGAATGCGGGTGTACCAATTAAAGCGTCTGTTGCCGGTATTGCGATGGGTCTAGTTAAAGAAGACGATAAATTCGTTGTTCTTTCTGACATCTTAGGTGATGAAGATCACTTAGGTGACATGGACTTTAAAGTTGCTGGTACAGCTGCAGGTATCACTGCACTTCAAATGGATATCAAAATCGAAGGTATCACTCAAGAAATCATGCAAATTGCGCTTAAACAAGCAAAAGCTGCACGTTTACATATCTTAGAAGTGATGGATGAAGCAATTTCTGCTCCTTCTGAAGAGCTATCAATGTTTGCTCCTCGCATATACACAATGAAAATCCCACAGAAGAAAATCGCTGAAGTTATTGGTAAAGGTGGCGCAACTATTCGTCAGCTTACTGAAGAAACAGGTACAACGATTGAAATCGGTGACGACGGTACAATTAAAATTGCCGCTACAGATGGCGAAAGTGCAGCTAATGCAATTAGCCGTATTGAGCAATTAACAGCTGAACTTGAAGTAGGTACTATCTACGAAGGTAAAGTTGTACGTATTGTTGATTTCGGTGCGTTTGTAAACATTCTTCCTGGTAAAGATGGTCTAGTACATATTTCTCAAATTAGTACTGAGCGCGTTAATAACGTGGCTGATCACCTTTCTGAAGGTCAAGAAGTTAAAGTTAAAGTACTAGAAGTAGATCGCCAAGGCCGTGTACGTCTAAGTATTAAAGAAGCAATGGAATCAGCAGCACCTGCAGCTGACGCGCCAACTGACGCGTAATTGTTAACTTATTAATCTAGTTATATTAGCTAGATGATAAAAAAGGGGCTGTTTAGCCCCTTTTTTTATGCTTTAATGAAACCTTATTGGACAAGGTCTGTCTTATATTAATCGCGATATATCTTGGTATTAAGGATTTTAATGATACTCAAACATTTAGCTTTGGCATCTTTTGCTATTTTGTCTTTAAGCGCTTGCCAAACTACAACAGAATCAGAACCAACCCCGATTGTTAATGTGCCATTTACTGCACCTTTAGCCTCTGACTTTAGAAGTGAAATTGCTATTGCACGCTACTCAGAGTTATTGAATAGGGCTGACTTAAGCGAAGAGCAACAAGCTAAGCTTTATTACGACCGTGGTGTACTTTTCGATAGTCTAGGTATGACCACTCTTTCGCGTATTGATTTTAACCGCGCAGTAAAACTTAAGCCTGATTTAGCTGAAGTGTATAATTTTTTAGGTATTCAACATACGCTTATGCAGCAGTACGAAAAAGCCTATGAGTTTTTCGATTCAGCTCTAGAACTTGATGAAGAGCATGAATACGCCTATTTGAATCGAGGTATCGCACTGTATTACGGCGATAGAGCAGGCCTTGCTAAAAATGACTTTAACGAGTTTTTAGCCCGTTCTCCTAACGATCCGTACCGTGTTTTATGGGTTTATTTAGCCCAGGCACAAGAGGATAAAGTAATCGCACTTGATGCACTTAAACAAAATGCGACTGCGCTTGATGATTCACAATGGGCGTATCAGTTAATTTCTCTTTATACGGGGGATATGAGTGAACATGCATTTTTATCAGGCATTAGTGATGGTGTAAGAACTGAGCAAGAGTATGCGCAACGTTTATGTGAAGCTTATTTTTACTTAGCCAAAATGCATCAAGCAGCTGGTGAGCTGTACTTAGCATCAGACTATTTTAGGCTTGCGCTAGCAACCAATGTACATGAGTTTATTGAGTACAAATATGCGCGTTTAGAACTTGAGTTGATGGAAGGTGTTGACGCAAGTTAAGCGTTTTAAATTAATAGGTGTATTACTATGTTGTTTGTTAATTACAGGCTCGAGTAATCACCTTGGCGCTATTGGCTTTTGGCATGTTTTAAATACAAAAGCCAATGTTCTACAAAGTTATTGGAATTCACCAGCTTATTTTTCTGATCACCTAGAGCAGTTACCAAAGACCTCTTTAGCTATACTTGCTCGCAGTAAAATTTCCTCAGCACAATATATGTATTCTCTTAAGCTTATTAAAAGCAGTCAGAGTGATACTGCAAAACAATTTTGGCTCTCCGCTATAAATGACTTAACAATCCCAGAGCGTAAAATATTAGCAACAAAGTTACTTGAGCAATCACGTTGGAGCGATTTAGAGTTACTCGCTAGTAAAAACAAATTACCAGCAGGGGATGTGCTAAATCATCTAAAACTTCAGTTAAAAACACCACAGAGTAAAATATCTACCGCGTTTATCCACGATCTCGGTTTTTCATCTTTAAGAAATATAAGCAAACCTAATAAGCAATGTATGTTTAACGTGCTGACTATGAGCGATCATCGTAGTGGCTTATATAAACTTACAGAGTTTATTAATGCTTATAATAAACAACCAGAGCCCCGTGAAAATATTTTTTGCTTTTCAAAACCCGTTTACGTTGCGGGTATGCTTGAGTGTAAAAGTAGTACTAGTCAAATAGCAAAGTGTGACTGGCAATTATCTAAACTTAATAGCCAGCTTCCTAACAATTTTGATTTTATAGTGATGATGCCTAAAGATGGAACGGCTAATGTCACGAAGGGAACAATGCTAATAAACTCAAAAGCAAAATACAGTATATTTTTGCATGAGCTGATGCATTTTAACGGTTTTGAAGATGAATACGCTTTGCCTAAAACTAAGCAAGCATGGTTGTGTGCAAAAACGGGTTTTGTTGCACCTAATTTATTTATTTCTCATGGTGAGTCGCCGCCAACAGGTTGGCATAAAGCAAAGAGTTGCCAGATAGGGGGTATTGCTTATAAA
The DNA here is from genome assembly GCF_015864365.1 of Pseudoalteromonas sp. SWXJ133. NCBI lineage: Bacteria > Pseudomonadati > Pseudomonadota > Gammaproteobacteria > Alteromonadales > Pseudoalteromonadaceae > Pseudoalteromonas > Pseudoalteromonas sp. SWXJ133. The sequence goes on along the minus strand of NZ_JADYXJ010000007.1, from coordinate 93,670 downwards.
CCTAGTGAAAATTGGTCTATTATGCAATATCAGCAGTTAGGGCTCTCAGCGCAGTATAGACAACTTTGGTTGAAACATTTAGATATGACCAATGGTAACTTTCATCGTCACCCTGGCGCGCTTACATTTGCAAATAAGGCCATATTAAATTAACAATTATCAGTATTAATTAATTGTTTTTTTAGGCTTAATAAATTGTTAGTTCTTGTTTAAAAAACACCCATACAGAACCGCTTTTTATAGACAAAATCAGTGTTTTTCAGTATAACTATAGTCATTAATGTCGTTTAAAAACAGGCAGTAAAAGCATCACTTAGTATTAAAAAGAGATGCCCTGATAAACTTATGATAATAAAAGGCCCTACATTATGACTTTGCTCTGGATACCCTTGTTATCCTTAATTGGCAGTGTTATTTCTGCATGCACAGGTAAGTTATCCCGCAATTTAAGCACTAGTTTAACGGCTCTTGCGCCTTTGACGGCTTTGGGGATTACTTTATACCATGCACCTGCCGTTTTAGCGGGCGAAACCATTCGTTATTCTTTAGCTTGGATCCCGTCAATAGGACTCGATTTGTCTCTGCGGTTAGACGGCCTCAGTTTATTGTTTATGTTTATGATTTTAGGCATAGGCTTGCTCGTTATCCTCTACACGCGTTATTACCTAAGCGCTAATGACTCAATGGCTAAGTTATATAGTTACTTAATGCTATTTATGACTGCAATGCTTGGTATTGTTATGTCTAACAACGTCATTCAACTGTGGTTGTTTTGGGAATTAACGAGCATCAGCTCATTTTTATTAATTAGTTTTTGGTGGCATAAATCAGAAGCGCGAAAAGGCGCACGTATGGCGCTTGCTGTAACAGGCGCGGGCGGCTTAGCGTTACTTGCTGGATTGATGCTATTAGGTGATATTGTTGGTAGTTACGACCTAGATGTTATTCTAGCGAGTAAAGCAATAATTCAATCTCATGATTTATACGAAGTAGCATTGGTATTGGTGCTACTGGGTGCGTTTACTAAATCGGCACAATTTCCATTTCACTTTTGGCTTCCTCATGCAATGGCAGCGCCTACGCCAGTAAGCGCGTATTTACATTCTGCGACGATGGTAAAAGCCGGTATATTTTTGTTAGCACGTTTTCATCCTGCTTTGGCAGGCACCGATACTTGGTTCTTGCTCGTTGGGTTAACGGGTTTAGCTACGCTGTTGTTTGGCGCTTATATAGCACTATTCAAACACGACTTAAAAGGCTTGTTAGCCTATTCAACAATAAGCCATTTGGGTTTAATAACGCTATTACTCGGACTTGATACTGAGCTTGCGACTGTTGCTGCTATTTTTCACATAATTAACCATGCAACATTTAAAGCGTCGTTATTTATGGCCGTTGGTATTATTGATCACGAAACGGGCACGCGCGATATGCGTAAATTAAATGGTATGTGGCGATACTTACCATACACTGCAACGCTTGCGATGGTCGCGGCGGCTGCAATGGCAGGAGTTCCTTTACTAAATGGCTTCTTGTCTAAAGAAATGTTTTTTGCAGAAACGCTACACCAGCAAGTGCTTGGTTCTATGTCGTGGTTAATTCCAGTACTGGCAACTGTTGCAGGTGCATTAGCTGTTGCGTACTCAGCACGCTTTATTCATGACGTGTTTTTTAATGGTGAACCAATTGATTTACCTCGTACGCCGCATGAGCCACCGCGCTATATGCGTGTACCAATAGAAATACTCGTTGTGATTTGTTTGTTAGTGGGTATGTTCCCGCACTTTACAATTGATGGCATTTTATCTGCGGCGTCTTTAGCTGTACTTGGAAAAGAAATGCCAGTGTACGAATTGGCTATCTGGCATGGGTTTAACTTGCCTCTACTAATGAGTGCGATGGCGATTGCTGGCGGCTTATTTATTTATATTAATCGTAAATATCTATTCCAATTTCAAGCATCATTACCACCTCTTAACGCTAAAAAAACCTTTGAACGTGTAATTTTAAGTATTATTGCTTGGTGCCAGTCCAAGGTAAGCAGTATAGAAAATGGATCGTTGCAGCGCTATCTTGTAATTATGTTAGCAGTAGTATTGCTGTGTGCGGGTTGGCCATTATTTGAAATGCAACAACTTGCCGGTAGCATGCCACTTACGCCTGTTGATGTGCACAATGCAATTGGTGCAGGCTTATTGATTATTGGTGCTCTTGCCACCGTTATTTGGCATCGCTCTCGAATGGTATCGCTATTAATGCTCTCAATTGTAGGATTAATGGTGTCGGTTGTATTTACACGCTTTTCTGCTCCAGATTTAGCGCTTACGCAGCTAACTGTTGAGGTTGTTACTATTATTTTACTTATGCTGGCATTGTTTTTCTTGCCTCAGCATACGCCAAAAGAATCAAGTTCATTACGCGTACTTCGAGACTTAGCAATAGCCTCTACACTAGGTGTAGTGATAGCGAGTATTTGTTACGCATTACTTACACGTCCATTAGATTCAATCTCAGACTTCTTTATTGCTAACGCTAAAATAGGTGGCGGTGGTACCAACGTAGTTAACGTTATTTTAGTCGACTTTAGGGGCTTTGATACGCTTGGAGAAATTACCGTATTAGGTATTGCCGCATTAGGTATATTTAAAGTACTTTCTCGAATTCCATTATTTATGCCAGCGAGCGACAGCGAAGGGCGCCCATGGGCTAAAGAACGTCATCCAATATTACTGGCGAGTATTTCACAAAGTTTATTACCGCTTGCGTTATTGGTTTCTGCATATATTTTCTTACGCGGGCATAACTTACCTGGTGGTGGCTTTATTGCAGGACTGGTAACATCAATCGCGTTTATTTTGCAATACATGGCGCATGGTACGGCATGGATTAACGAACGTTTTGATGTTAATTATCGCAAAATTATAGCTTCAGGCATTGGTATTTCTTTGTTTACAGGTGTGGGTAGTTGGTTCTTCGATAAGCCATTTTTAACAACTTGGTTTGACTACTTTGATATTCCGTTTGTCGGTAAAACAGAGCTTGCCAGCGCGATTGCATTTGACCTAGGTGTTTACTTAACTGTTGTAGGCGCTACGTTAATGATTTTAGCAAGCTTAGGTAATATGACAGCAGATACCCAGAAAAAAGAGGTAAATATTTAATGGAATTATTGTACGCATCTTGCGTTGGAGTATTGGTCAGTTGCGGTGTGTTTTTACTGCTAAGAGCTCGTACGTTCCCTGTAGTACTTGGGCTTACTATGATTTCATACGCTGTTAACTTATTTTTGTTTTCAGCAGGTCGCCTTACTATTAATAAAGCGGTAGTACTTGGTACTGGCACAGAATACGCCGATCCTCTACCTCAGGCATTAGTACTAACTGCAATAGTGATTGGTTTTGCGATGACCGCATTTGTGGTTATTTTGGCAATACGCGGGCGCGCCGATTTAGGTAGTGACCATGTTGATGGTTATGTGCCTAGTACCTCAGCAGATAATAAGGAGCAAAAATGATCCAACATTTAGCTTCGTTACCTATTTTATTACCTATGCTGACCGCAGTTATTTTACTGCTTCCGCCATGTGGTAAAAGCGTTAAAGTTCGCCGCTTAGTTTCAATTGTAATGGCAATAGCTACTTTCGCTATTAGTGTGCTTTTACTTACGCATATTAATAATACGGGTATTAATGTTTACGCTATTGGTAATTGGTCTGCACCATTTGGGATAGTCTTAGTCGCTGATATGTTGTCTACCTTATTAGTTACGTTAACTTCATTTTTAGGTTTGGGCGCTATTTTATATGGTAGTGCTGGCGATGACGAAAAAGGCAGCTTTTATCATCCACTTGTTCATTTTTTAATACTGGGTGTAAATGGCGCGTTTTTAACTGGTGATTTATTTAACCTATTTGTATTTTTTGAAGTGTTACTGATTGCATCATATGCATTGTTAATGCACGCAGGTGATAAACAAAACACCCGTGCTGCACTGCAATATGTAATATTAAATTTAGTTGGCTCAAGCGTATTTTTAATCGGTTTGGGTATTTTATACGGTGTGCTTGGTACGCTTAATATTGCAGATATGGCACAAAAAGTATCAGAGCTTTCGGGCGATGATGTATACCTAGCAAAAGCAGGTGGTTTATTACTACTCATTGTATTTGCTTTAAAGGCCGCACTATTACCTCTGCATTTATGGCTTCCAAATACGTATTCAAGTGCTAAACCTGTGGTTGCTGCATTATTTGCGATTATGACCAAAGTAGGCGTTTACGCCATGCTTCGTGTTTACACGGTGATATTTGGCGAACAAGCCGGAGCGCTTGAACATATGGCGCAGCCTTGGCTTTGGGGCTTAGCAATTGCAACCATTATAGTGGGTGCCATTGGTGTTATGGCAGCGCAAGACTTACGTAAACTCACCTCTAACTTAGTCTTAGTATCGGTAGGTACGTTGGTTGCACTAATTGCATTACAAAATGTAAATGCCACTGCTGCACTTTTATATTATTTAGTGCATTCAACACTTGTTAGTGCCGCACTATTTTTATTAGCAGACCTTGTTTCTACGCAGCGCGGTAAAGTTGGCGATAGGCTAGTAGCGGGTCGCTCTGTTAAACAACCATTTTTATTAGGTGTGTGCTTTATTGTTGCAGCTTTAACGGTAGTTGGTATGCCGCCACTATCAGGCTTTGTAGGTAAAATTTGGATACTTAAAGCTACATTAAATAGTGAGCAAGCTTTACTGTTTTGGCCTGTATATTTAGTAACAAGCTTTGCGTTGTTAATAGCGCTTTCGCGTGCTGGCACGACCTTGTTTTGGGAGCATAAAAGTAAAAACAGCGAAAACGCAGATTGTGCAAATGCACACCCGTTGCAGATAACTGTGATTATAGGTTTACTTGCGTGTTCGCCATTGTTAGTTATTTTTGGCGGACCAATAAGTGACTACATGCTAGGTGCTGCTACTCAGTTACATGATATAAGCGGCGGTATTAACGCTGTACTTAAAGGAGGCATGTGATGAGATTACAAGCCCGTTTTCGTTGGTTACCAACGCCATTTCGTAGCTTATTTTTGTTTATGGTATGGTTGTTGTTAAACAATAGCGTGTCGGTAGGGCACTTAGTACTAGCGACTATATTTGCTATATTTATACCTTTATTAAGCTTTTCACTTCGCGAACCTCAGCCGCTTATTTTAAAGCCTGGCTTGGCGCTTAAGCAGTTACTTATTGTGCTTTACGATATTATTATTGCAAATTTACAGGTGGCTTTACTTATACTCGGGCCATCTAAAAATTTACGTCCGGCCTTTATAAAAGTACCGATAGATTTAACTCATGACATGCCAATTACCATATTAGCCAGTAGTGTATCGCTTACACCCGGTACAGTGAGTGCAGAGGTTTACCCAATTGCTGAATCGTTACCTGAAGGTAAAGAGCCAACACAACGCTACTTACTAATACATGTGCTTGACCTTAAAGATGAAGAAGCACTTATCAAACAAATAAAACAACGCTACGAAGCTCCACTAAAGGAGATATTTCAATGTTAGACACTGTATTACTCATTGTATTTTCGATGATTGGCTTATCTTTATTACTTAATTTATGGCGATTGATTATTGGTCCATCAGTGCCTGATCGCGTTTTAGCGCTCGACACAATGTACATTAACGTTATTGCACTGATTATTTTATACAGCATTAGTATGGATACAGGGCTCTATTTTGAAGCTGCACTATTGATTGCCATGCTTGGTTTTGTAAGTACAGTTGCAGTGTGTAAGTATTTACTACGTGGCGATATAATTGAATAAGGTGAAAACATGATCAGCGAATGGGTTGTATCAATATTATTATTATTTGGTGGTACGTTTATTTTAATTGGCTCAATAGGCTTAATCAAACTACCTGACTTTTTTATGCGTTTGCATGGGCCAACTAAAGCAACCACGTTGGGTATGGCGAGCATGTTAATTGCAGCTATGGTTTATTTTGCAAATTCAGAGCATGGACTAAGTGTTAGAGAAATACTCATTACTATATTTTTACTAATTACGGCACCGATTAGTGGTTACATGCTAATAAAGTCAGCTATTCATCATAAGCTAAAAGCCAAAGAAGGCACTAAAGGCCTAGATAATGTAGAAGACGATTAGCATAAAAATATATTTATAAAAGGCCGAATAAGTTCATTTTATTCGGCCTTTTTAGTGATTGCTTGTACCCTTTACAAGACTAATTAATAATGTAAATATAAAACGATTATTTATATGGAAGGATATTATTATGGGTAAGGTACTACTTTTATCATTACTGATTTTTTCTAGTAGTTTGTATGCTGAACAAAATACTAAGCAGCAAAAAATAGATGAACTTATTAGTGTAATGAATTTAGATTCAATGGTTGACTCTATGTACGGCCAGGTTGAAGGTATGATGAAAGGCATGTCAGACCAAATGGGCGTTAAGCCTTCTGAACAGGCAATTTTTGATAAATACTACGGCGATATGACGACGGTATTAAAAACCGAAATGAGCTGGGCCAAAATGCAGCCGATGATGATTAGCGTGTACGACAAATATTTTAGTGAGCAAGAAATTGCCGATATGTTAGCGTTTTATAAAACAGATACAGGGCAAAAAATACTTGAAAAAATGCCTGTTGTAATGCAAGAGTCTATGCAAATGTCACAAAGCTTAATGAAAGATGCTATGCCTAAAATACAAACATTAGCGCAGCAACTAAGCGACGAATTAGAGCAAAGCCGTAGCGAATCAAACTAGGGCAGCGTATGTTTGGTATTTATGCTGCGTTATCGCCTACTTATGGGGAATAACCACACTACATAGGCTCTGCCTTGCCTAAAGACCAAATATACTGCTGTAAATTAAACCACCAATGATCAACACGCCCTTAGATTAATACGCGCCTTACTTAGGCGCTTCTCTCCTGAATTACTCCCCTCCAGATAATACACGCCCGATATCAGCTTAAGTTAATTATGTTTGTGTCACTATACCAATGAGCAACAATACTTAATCAATTTGAGGGATTAAATTCGGCGTTAACTGCGTTAAACATTTTTGATATACGATTGCATGGATACAGGGGGCAACTAATGATAACAACTAAATAACGAAACCTTTGCCTTGTTATCAACACTATTTTCTTGTCTCAAATAGATCACTTAATTAAGTGAGTTGTTATTATTTTATTAGTTTTAAAATAGTCATTGACCTATGTGTTGCACCTAGGTTTATTATGAAGCTACTGAAACACGACGGAGCTAAATTATGTATGTTAAACAACTCGCCAAATTAATGGGCGTGACTGCCGATACTGTTCGTCATTACACACGTGTTGGGTTACTTAATCCAATACGCAGTGAAGAAAATGGCTATCAAGAATATACAAAGCAAGACCAGCAGCGTTTAAAGTTTATTATTAGCTCTCGTCAACTTGGTTTTTCACTCAAAGATATTCAACACATTATAGGTGAGTCAGAGCAGGGGAATTGTCCTTGTCCGTTAACGCGTAAACTCATTACTAAACGCCTAGAAGAAACCGAAGCACTATTTCAAGAAACATTAAAATTACGAAACAGAATGCATGCAGCTCTGGAGCAATGGGATACATCAGCCGATGGTGCAAATGCCAGTGACGTGTGTAGTTTAATAGAATCTTTTGTTGATCCAATAAACGATTCTGCAAATAAGGAGCAGCGTAATGACGACTAATACAAAAGACACCGCGCAAAACTTTATTATTGAGGGTGCTAATTGCGGCAGTTGTGTGGCTAAAATTGAAAAAGCCCTTAATAGCGTGCAAGGCGCGCAAAATGTAGAAATGAACTTTGCACAGCGTACTGTCCGTGTAGAAGGTAAAGCTTGCGAAAGCACGCTTATTAAAGCAGTCGAAAACATTGGTTATTCAGCTAAGCCAATGAGTAACGAGTCTGATCAAGATGCACTTGATGAAAAAGCAAAGTCGGATGAGGCACATTATAAAAAGCTAATGCGTAATATGATATTAGCGTTAGGGGTCGGTGCACCGTTAATGATATACGGGCTTATTTTTGACATGAGTGTGACCACCGACACACAACGAATAGCATGGTTTTTAGTGGGTATAGTCACGCTTGTGGTTATGGCTATATCAGGTAAACAATTTTACAACGGTGCATGGCAGGCATTCAAAAACCATGCTGCCAATATGGATACATTAATAGCGCTTGGTACAGGTACTGCGTGGTTGTATTCAATGTTTGTGGTAATAGCACCAAACTTATTACCGGAAGTTGCAAGACACGTATATTTTGAAGCATCATCGATGATCATCGGTTTAATTAGTTTAGGGCTCGCTTTTGAAGTAAAAGCACGTGGGCGCACCTCACAAGCAATTAAACGCTTAATTGGCCTGCAACCAAAAACTGCACGCGTAATTCGCGATGGGCAAGAGCAAGACATCGACATTAGTGATGTTGTAAAAAATGATGAAGTACGCGTACGCCCGGGTGAAAAAATCCCTGTGGATGGCGATGTTATTGAAGGCAGCAGTACGGTTGATGAGTCAATGCTTACTGGTGAGCCAATGGCCGACCGCAAAAAAACGGGCGACAAAGTCGTTGCCGGAAGTATTAATAAAAGTGGCACTTTATTATTTAAAGCCACGCACATTGGTAGCGAAACCACACTTGCCAATATTATCAATATGGTAAAGCGTGCACAAAACTCTAAGCCATCAATAGGGCGCTTAGCTGATGTTATATCAGGAATATTTGTACCAACAGTCATGATTATTGCAGTACTTGCTGGCCTTGCATGGTTAAACTTTGGACCTGAGCCATCAATTGCTTATGCCGTTGTTGCAATAACCACTGTACTTATTATTGCTTGTCCTTGTGCGCTAGGACTCGCAACCCCTATGTCGGTTATGGTGGGTATTGGTAAAGCTGCAGAGTCAGGAATATTAATTCGAAATGGTGAGTCGCTGCAAACAACATCTAAAATCACCACCATGATTTTAGATAAAACAGGCACTATTACTCAAGGCACACCGCAAGTTACCGATGTAGTTACGTTTAACAACAGTGATGAAAATACAGTAATGCAACGTGTTGCAAGCCTTGAAAGTAGCTCAGAGCATCCATTGGCAGAAGCAATTACGGCACACGCTAAAAAGCAGGGGTTAACTTTAAGTAAAGTAGCCGACTTTAACGCAATTACAGGTAAAGGTGTCACTGGCAGTGTTGACGGGCAAACATTGTTGTTTGGTAATAAAGCGCTAATGGATAAATACGATGTAGCCGTTGATGATGCAACCGAGCAAGCTCAAACACTTGCCAGTGATGCTAAAACGCCCATGTATTTTGCAAGTAATAATAAGCTCCAAGCTATTATTGCAGTAGCAGATCCTATTAAAGAGGATTCAGTTGAAGCTATTAAACGCCTGCAAGATAAAGGTATTCACCTAGTTATGCTAACAGGTGACAACAAAGCCACTGCACAAGCCGTTGCTAAGCAAGTTGGTATTGATGACTTTATTGCAGAAGTCATGCCTGATGACAAAGTAAACGAAGTAACAAAGCGCCAAGCAAACGGTGAAATAGTGGGTATGACAGGTGACGGTATTAACGATGCCCCCGCACTTGCGCAAGCCGATGTAGGGTTTGCAATTGGCACAGGTACCGATGTTGCAATAGAAAGTGCAGACATTACCTTAATGCGTGGTTCGTTACATGGCCTTGCTGATGCAATTGCAGTGAGTAGTGCAACTATTTTAAATATTAAACAGAACCTATTTGGTGCCTTTATTTATAACGTGGCGGGTATTCCGATTGCAGCCGGCGTGTTGTATCCATTTTTTGGAATACTACTTAACCCTGTTGTTGCAGGTGCAGCTATGGCACTTTCATCGCTTACAGTGGTAAGTAACGCTAATCGCTTACGTTTTTTCAAACCAAATAAATCGTAATTTAAGCTAAGGAGTACATTATGTTGATGATTAATATAGGTGGTGCACTGTTAATAGCCGCAATTATTTATTGGTTTTGGCTATACAAACCAGAGCAAACACAAAGTGATGACAACAAAGTAACGATAGTCGTTGATAACGGTGTTTATAAGCCAGGACACATTAAAGTGGCAGCCAACAAAGAGGTTGTACTTACCTTTGATAGAAAAGACAGCGCGCCGTGCGCCGAAACCGTGGTATTTCCACAGCTTGATATAAGTAAAACTCTGGCAATGGGTGATGGCAACACAGTTAAACTACCCGCGCTTGAAGCCGGTGAGTATGATTTTCATTGCCAAATGCAAATGTATAAGGGCAAGCTAGTTGCTCAGTAACCTGAACTAAGTAGGTGTTGGGGTCGTATAGTTGCCTTATAAAAGTTACGAGTAAGAGTCGCTATATTAAATGAATAAATTAAACCCTAAAAAATTATTGAATAGTAAATGGACCGCAACACCTTCTATAAATAAAGAAAAACACTTCATTATTGTTGAGGTGGAATTTGATGAAGATGGTAATGTAATTGAGTGTATTACCGAGGCTGTTATGTCAAAAAATCAATATCCAATTAGTTGGCGAGATTTAAAAGATAACCAAAAGTGGCTACAAGGGTGGAAGTAGTTTAAATCTACATAATTTACCTCACTCCAATAGCGGCACATTTGCAGATAGCTGGAACACGATATAGGTTTGCTTAACTCAAGCGAACCTATATTTTACGGCGCATTAAGTTATGAACTCAATGCTATAACTTAGCTCATATATCACATTCTTTCTGAGTAATTCGCCATTTGGCAACAAAACAGTTAATTTCAAAATATCCTTCCAAAATTTTTATAATAAATCTCAAAAACAATATAACTTACTGATTATAAGTAAATTAATTATTTAATAGTCGCGAATAAATCCTATGTTACTTCCATGTTCATATTCAGTTTATTTTGAAGACTAACCCAAACGCCCCCCTTATTGGCTTTTTAACAAAAGTGTGTCTTTTTAATTAAACTTAACTAATTGATTTATATCGATTTATTGTTTTTAGTTAAATAACTGTTGCTAAATAGCAACAATGACACCTCCCCAAATTAAGCTTCTCTCGTTTTATATCGTTTAACTCATTGTTTTTAAATAATAAATAAAAAGTGGCACCGAAGTTGTAATACCTAGAGTGTATTAAGCAAAACGTGATGAAAGCCAAAGGCCTTAATCGCAACAACCCAATGAAGGAATACTATTATGAAAACATTTCAATCAACACTAGTACTAATGGCTCTAGCTTCTTCATCAGCGGCTTTTGCAGCAACAGATTTTGATACGCTAGACGTAGATGGTAATGGCGCAATTAGCCTAGCCGAAGCATCAATAGATGCAAAACTTTTAGGCCAATTTGAAGAACTCGATACAAACCAAGACGGTGAGCTATCTGAAGATGAGTTTTCTAAGGCCTAAAATTAAAGCCTTAAGCAGTTAATGCTCTGTAATGTTATCTAAATTCTGAGTTGCCAAAGACAACCTAAGTAGGCAAGGGAGCCTACTAAAAAGAATAACCAGGAAGTGACTAGAGAGCACTATAGAGCAAATTTATTTAGGGCACCGCATACTTTTGAAGGATTAAATTATGAAAAAGCTACAATCAACATTTGTACTTATGGCTATTGTTTCTTCGTCAGTAGTATTTGCAAACACAGACTTTGAAACACTCGATGCAGACGACAGCGCTTCAATTAGTCAAGCTGAAGAATCGGTGCAAGTGATAGAGCAATTTGACGAGCTAAATGTTCAAAGTAGCGGTGGTCCGACAGAAAATGATTTTTTTGAATATTAATTTATAAACACTTTACTCCTAAAGGATCTTTGAAAAGGACTTCTTACCTCTAATCAGGTCACCCCTAATCAGGCTCAAAGCCTAAGGAAACGATTATGAAAACATTACACAAAACTCTAGCACTTGTAGCCCTAGCTTCTTCTTCAGCGGCGTTTGCTGCGGTAGATTTTGATTCTTTTGATACAGATGGCGACGGCGTAATTAGTAAAACAGAAGCCCAAGTAAACTCGCAACTAGTACAGCTTTTTGATCAATTAGATACAGATGGAAATGGCGAGTTATCTAAAGAAGAGTTTTCGAAGGTTCAGTAATAAGCTCTATGTAGAACCTTACCAGTCATACTCACAAAGCAGCTAAGTAATTAATACTTATCTGCTTTTTTGTGCATTTAATTTAATATATTATTGTTTAGTCACCAAAATAGTGCAAAACTCGAGTTTTAATTTAATTAAGTTACTGATTATTAAGTTATTTTATTATTGGTTTTAAACTTGCAAATCTATTTATAACTTAGGTTAATGAGTATTTAAAATGGCGCGAATGAGTTATATCAGTAGTGTTGAGCGCTACCACGAATATGAGCATGTAATACACAGCTTACTTGAATCTATTTTGATGAGTATTGAGGATGGGTTAACTAAGGAGCGTGATACCCGCTACCTGATTAAGCAGTACCCATTTTTAGAATTACAATATTGTTTAAATGCAGAAGGTTTGCAGCAGGGTAATAATGTCTGCTTTAAACGGGCATATAGCAAAAAACTAGGTGAAAGTGGTAATCAACAAGATTTAAGCGAGCGCCCCTATTTTTTGAACGCTAAAGCAAGTGATAGAGTGTGCTTTACTGATCCCTACATTTCTATAGCGACTAACCATTTATGTATATCGGCGATTAAAGAACTAAAAAAACCAATTAATAATCAACATTACTTGGTCGTTGATGTGAGCTTAACGCAGCTTATTGAGTTTGTAATGGGTGATACTGCGCGCGCTAATATGTCGCCTTACTTCAAAGCGGGTTACGGTATTATTGTTGCGTGCTTATTTTGCTTAGTATTATTTTTACTGAATATCGTTTTTAATGATATATACGCGCTATTAACCCATGTAGATACCTCATCAGACCCACTTGAACCCTTTAGTATCATTATTTACATCACCCTAGCATTAGCAGTATTCGATTTAGGTAAAACAATACTCGAAGAAGAAATCCTTATGCATAAGGATATTTTTAGGCACTCATCTACGCGGCGCACTATTACACGGTTTATATCTACCGTGTTGATTGCTATATCAATTGAGGCGCTGTTAACTATGTTTAAAGCGGCGCTGGGGCAATCGGAATATTTAATGCCTGCAATAGCGATGATGCTTGCAGTAGTGGGGCTTTTAATTGCACTGGCTATTTATGTTTACTTAGGGGCAAAGGCCGAAACGCTATTAATGCGGGCTCGTTTAAAACAAAAATCCTCCAAGTAGGAGGATTTTTATATTACATAACTATTAATAGTTATTTATTGTTTATCTTGCGCGCGTTTGGCTTTAAAGTCAGACTCGCTCGTCCACTTTGGCCAATCGCCATTGTTTGCAAGTTGAGTGGCTATATCAACAATAAGATCTATATCTTGCTTAACACCACCTAACGACCAATCAGCAGAGTAGTCGTCTGCTTCTTTATGGTACTTATGCGCAATGTACTCAGGATCGGTATCGCCCAGGCTCATAAATAATAAACTAGGCACGCCTTGCTTAGAAAGTGAGAAATGATCAGATCTAAAAAATAAGCCATTTTGCGGACGAGGATCCATTTTAACAACACGGCCTTGTGATTTTGCAGCCTTTGCTAAATAGCTTTCCATTGTCGATAAATCTTTACCGTATTGTAAGATGTAGTCAGTACCATCAAGCACGTTCATGCCATCAATATTTAATAGACCGACCATTTGTTTTGTAGGTACAACCGCACCCGATGCAAATTCTTCAGAACCAATTAACCCCGTTTCTTCTGCTGTAAAGTTAGCAAAAATAATTGAGCGTTTAAATGGTTTTTGCTTATTCATTTTGCTCATGATGCGTGCTATTTCAAGCGTGGCTGCAGTGCCTGAAGCGTTATCTACTGCGCCGTTATAAATCTTAGGGCCAGTATCAGTTTGTTTAGTACCAAAGTGGTCCCAGTGAGCGCTAATAACAACGTATTCGTCAGGTGATTCGCTACCTGTAATTTGTGCAACTACGTTATGCGATTTTGCATGCGATACTTCGTTTTTAAAGGCAAGGTTTGCTTTTAAGTTGAGTGGCGTCGCTTTAAAGTCATCATTTAATGCTGCTTGTTTTAAATCTTGATAGTTAAGCTTTGCGGCGTTAAACATTTTCTCAGTCGCATCAAGTGTTAGCCAGCCCATAACCGGTAATTTAGACGCGTTTAAATTGTTATCCATTAACGTGTATTTAGTGCCGGTGTTTGAACTTTCAACTACGCCCCAAGGGTATGCCGCAGGTGCTGTTTCATGAACAATAAATACAGCCTTTGCACCTTGGCGAGCGGCTTCTTCATATTTATAAGTCCAGCGACCGTAGTAGGTCATTGCATTGCCAGTAAAAAGGGCATCGTTTTGAGTAGCAAAGCCTGGATCGTTAACTAGCACAACCACTGTTTTACCCGTCACATCAATATTTTTATAATCATTCCACTTATATTCTGGCGCATTAATACCATAGCCAACAAATACAACGTCAGAGCTTCTTACATCAATTAATGGCTGAAGTTGCTCGGTACGTGCGGTAAAGTCTTTACCTGATTCAAAGCTCAAATCACCTACCTTTAACTGCATATCCTGATTAGCAGTCACCATTGCCATTTTTACAGGCTGTAAGTATTTACCTTTATAAGCACCGGTTAAACCCAGCGCTTTATATTGCTTACTTAAGTAGCCTACTGTTTTCACTTCGCCATGAGTAAGCGGGCCTCGGCCTTGAAAGTCATCAGAGGCTAGCGTTTTAATATGCTGTTTAATATTGCTAAGGCTTACACCGGCTGTATTTTCTAATGGGGTTTGTTTGCTTGCAGGCTCTGAGCAGCCAAAGAGTGCAACTAGCAGGCTTAGGCTAGCGCTTTTTAAAAGAGTATATGCCATAGTCTTCATATTGTTATTTAATTGGGCTTTCAATATAAAGGAAGCACTGCAGCGATGTCGAATTTTTATAGAGAACTTTTCACGCAATTGCAGATTAGCTATCAGCCATTAGTAAAAAACCAGCGCAAGCTGGTTCTTTTAACTTTAAGTAATAAATTATTACTTAAGCATCCGCTAATTTCACGCGGATCTTACTTTTATCAACAGTAGATTGGTTAAGTGCTTTAATAGCGCTTTTGCTTTCTATGTCGTTTGGCATTTCTAAAAAGGCAAAGCCTTTAGATTGGCCAGTGTCTTTATCAAGTACTAAGTTACAGGTAGTCACTTTACCGTGCTCTGCAAATAAAGTACGAAGCTCATGCTCAGTGGTAGCACGAGACAAGTTACGAACTAATAGTTTCATAATGAACCTAAATAATTATGTCAGTGCTAATTATCTCAACTTAGATGGGTTTAACCTAATTTTATTTGATAAATGGTAAAAAAAACTTATCACATACAAAAATGCCGTTAGTTTAATTTATTAACTAACGGCATTTTTTACCATAAAAGTAGTTTAATACTTAAGTTTACTTATTTCACTTCTTTGCCCGCTGCTTGTTGATCAGCATGGTAGCTTGAGCGTACAAACGGACCTGAAGCCGCGTGAGTAAAGCCAATTTCGTCTGCATACGCTTTTAAGCCGTCAAACTCTACTGGTGGCACGTAGCGTTTAACCGGTAAGTGATGCTTAGATGGTTGTAGATATTGGCCTACAGTTAGCATGTCAACGTTGTGTGCACGTAAATCGCGAAGCACTTCTTCAATTTCGCTAATTTCTTCACCTAAACCTACCATTAAGCCTGATTTAGTTTTAACTTCTGGGTGAGCTTCTTTAAAGCGACGAAGTAATTCTAATGACCATTTGTAGTCAGCACCTGGGCGAGCTAGTTTGTATAAACGTGGCGCAGTTTCAAGATTGTGGTTAAACACATCTGGTGGCGTCTCGATTAATATCTCTAGTGCGCGGTCCATACGACCACGAAAATCAGGTACTAAAATTTCGATAGTAATAGTTGGATTATGTTTGCGGATTTCGCGAATACAATCGGCAAAATGCTGTGCACCACCATCACGTAAATCATCACGGTCAACTGAAGTGATTACAACGTAGCTTAGCTTCATATCTTTAATAGTAAGTGCTAGCTTTTCAGGTTCAGTGGCATCAGGTTTTAATGGGCGACCATGAGCAACATCACAAAATGGGCAACGACGAGTACAAATAGCACCTAAAATCATAAAGGTAGCTGTACCGTGGTTAAAGCATTCAGATAGGTTAGGGCACGAAGCCTCTTCACATACCGAGTGTAAGCCATGCTTACGTAGCGCTTTTTTAATGCCGTCAATGCGATCGGTTGATTTAGGTAAGCGAATTTTTAACCATTCTGGCTTACGCAACATTTCAGTTTTTTCTGTAGGTAAAACTTTTACTGGGATCAACGCCATTTTTTCTGCGTCGCGTAGTTTTACACCTGGTTCCATTTTGACTGGTTTATTCATTCGTTTTCAAACCCTTCAGTATGCTTAACCTGTGTTGCATTAAGCTTCTTGATCATGTGTTTCACCAATCCTTCACCTGCACTTTCTAGGTTTTGAGGACCATCTAATTCTTTAGTTTGCACCATATTCATGCCCGCATAACCACATGGGTTAATGCGTAAAAATGGACTTAGGTCCATGTTAACATTTAATGCTAAGCCATGAAACGAGCAACCACGACGAACCCTTAACCCAAGGGATGCAATTTTGCTGTCGTTAACGTAAACACCGGGTGCATCAGCTTTAGCATAAGCTTCAATACCATACTCGGCGAGTGATTCAATAATGCACTCTTCAAGCCATGTAACCAGTTCACGTACACCAATCTTTAAACGACGTAGATTAAATAATACATACATCATTTGCTGGCCAGGGCCGTGATAAGTTACTTGTCCGCCACGGTCAACTTTAATCACCTCAATGTCGCCAGGAGCCAGTAAGTGTTCGTCCTTACCAGCCTGACCTTGAGTGAATACACTCTCGTGCTCTACAAGCCAAATTTCATCTGGCGTATTTTCATCACGGGTGTCGGTAAAGTCCTGCATTTTTTGCCAAATTGGCATATAACGCTGACGACCCAGTTGGCGTATGATCAAAGTGTTTTCGTTCACAACAAATCTCAACTATGGCTTAAAGCATGTGGCGTACGTCATCAATGTTGCTGATCACGTTGTAAATTTCTTCAATGTGTTTGCCACTAGTAACCGTTGCTACAAGGCTTACTGACTCGTAATTACCTTTGCTGCTTGGTTTTACTTTAGGGGCGTAATCGCCAGGTGCTATTGGTTGTAACTTAGCTAAAATTTGATCAGTTAAGTTTACATTAGCTAAACCCATTATTCTGAATGTAAATGGGCAAGGGTACTCTAGGTACTCATCAAATTTAGTATCTTTAACAGGTTGAACCACGACGGTGACTCCTCATACAAAAGTGTGGACTCTATGCAAGCTCGAAGCTTAATACAGATAGGCAATTAGCAGTCTTGCTTATATGGGGCGCATTCTAACATTTTTCAAGCAAAAAAAAACGCCTCACAGTGGAGACGTTTAAATTAGTTACCCTAGTTAATAGGGGAGCTATAAATTACTGCATGATCTGTAAACGTAAGTAATCATAAATTTTGCTAAAGAAGCTGCCTTCTTCCACTTCTTCAAGTGTTACTAGTGGGTATTGAGCAATATCTTCGCCTTCTAGTTGTAAGAATAACGTACCTACTTTAGTACCTTTAGCAAGTGGTGCTTCAAGTGTGTTATCTAGCTCAAAGTTAGCTTTAAGGTTTTTATGCTGACCACGTGGGATAGTAATCGGTGTATCTTCTAAAATACCTAAAGATACATTTTCTTTGTTACCCATCCAAATACGTTGTTCTGCAAAGCTATCGCCTGCTTTGTACGGAGTAATTGTTTCATAAAAACGAAAACCATAGTTAAGTAGTTTTTTACTTTCTACTTTACGAGCACGTTCGCTGGTAGTACCCATAACAACAGCAATTAAACGCATATCGTTTTTAGTTGCTGAGGTAACTAGGCTGTAGCCAGCTTCTGATGTATGGCCAGTTTTAATGCCGTCAACATCTAAGCTTTCGTCCCACAATAATGAGTTACGGTTATATTGCTTAATGCCGTTATAAGTAAACGATTTTTGCTTATAAAGTGCATATTCATCTGGCACATCACGAATAAGTGCAGCACCAAGTGTCGCCATATCGCGAGGCGTTGTGAAGTGCTCGTCAGTATCAAGGCCGTGGCTGTTGATAAAGTGGCTGTTGCTCATACCTAATTTAGCAGCATGTGCATTCATTAAATCAGCAAATGCGCTTTCGCTTCCAGCAATATGCTCAGCCATTGCAACACATGCATCATTACCAGATTGAATAATAATACCGTGGTTAAGCTGATCAACACTAATTTGCTTACCTACTTCAATAAACATTTTAGAAGATTCAGGGAAGTTTTTAGCCCATGCTTTTTCGCTTACCGTTACCATATCGGTATTGGCAATGTTACCGGCTTTAATTTCAGTACCAATTACATAACTGGTCATCATTTTAGTTAAACTTGCTGGTGCTAGCTGTGTGTCAGCTTCACCTTCAGCAATTACTTTACCAGTTGTAAAGTCGACTAAAAAATAACCTTTTGCATTAACTTGAGGTGGTGCCGGAATAATTTGGGCGCTGGCTGAGAATACGGCGGCTGTACAAACGAGGCCGCATACACCTTTGAGGATTTTATGTTTAATAGATTTCATCATACTCATTAATGGTTAAAGTTAAAGATTCGCGTTACGCTATTTTATACCCAAACCAGCCCGAGATGCGAGCATCTTGGGCTGGTTTGGGTATTAGTCTTACTGAGTGTAAAGCAAGAACGCGTTTTGAAATTGATTTTGTTTTAATTTTTTTAATACTTCGTCTGCATGAGGGGTGTCTTTTATTGGCCCTAAATGCAGTCTGTAAATATCGTCTTTTTGAACGATATTTGTTGGTAATTTGTATTGCTCTCGCAATGTACTGGCAAGCGCTTCAATATTGGCAAGTGTACTACCTGCAGCTACTTGAATATAGGTTTGACGCGCAGTTGCGCCGGCAAGGGTAACGGCCTCTAGCTTAACCTTTGCTGTACCATGAGTGTAATAGCCAAGCTTATAAGCGGCAGCATACGAAAGGTCAATCACTCTATCGTCATGAAACGGACCCCGGTCGTTTACGCGCACTATTACCGATTTACCATTTGCTGTATTGGTTACTTTAACAAAGCTAGGTAATGGCAGCGTTTTATGCGCTGCGGTCATGGCAAACATATCGTAGGTTTCACCATTTGAAGTGTGATAACCATGAAATTTTCGACCATACCACGAGGCAATACCTTCCTCAGAATAACCTGTTTCGTCAAGCATAGGGGAATAGCTTTTACCAAGCACTGTGTACGGGCGGCTTGCGCTGGCACTTTTAGTGGTTTCGGTTACTATCGCGTCTTGCATTTCAAGCGTAGTAGGAGCTCTAAGTGGTGCTGCATCGTGGCGCATGCTATAACGGCTACTTGATCCGCTACTACAAGCACTTAAAAGTAAAATTAATAATGTAGTAAATATAAGCTGATTAGTGTGTCGCATTATTTTAAAAGCATCCTTTTATCTGTCGCGATTGACATAATAATGCCAAACCCTGCCATTAACGTCACCATCGATGTACCACCATAACTTATAAGTGGTAAAGGTACGCCAACAACAGGTAATAAACCCGATACCATGCCTATGTTTACAAATACGTACACAAAAAAGGTGAGGGTGAGTGCGCCTGCGAGCAATTTACCAAATGCATCTTGTGCATTAACAGCAATGTATAAACCACGGCCAATAATAAATAAATAAAGGCTAAGTAAAACACATACACCAAATAAACCAAACTCTTCGCTTAAAACCGAAAATATAAAGTCAGTATGGCGCTCGGGTAAAAATTCTAATTGCGATTGCGTGCCAAGCAGCCAGCCTTTACCTTCTATCCCACCTGATCCAATAGCAATTTTAGATTGAATAATATGATAACCCGAACCAAGCGGATCGCTCTCAGGGTCTAAAAAGGTAAGTACACGTTGTTTTTGGTAATCGTGCATACCGTAGTGCCAAAATGGCCATGCGGCAAGTGCTACAATAGAGCTTAAAAAGCCTATTAAACGCCAACTTAATCCAGACAAAAACAAAACAAATATACCTGAACTTGCAATAAGTATAGCGGTACCTAAATCGGGTTGTTCTTTAATTAATAATGTAGGGAGCATTACAATCATAAAACCAATAATTAAGTGCATTGGACGAGGAGGTAAGTGATTTCGCCCTATATACCAAGCTACCATCATCGGTACTGCCAGCTTCATTAGCTCTGCAGGTTGAAACCGTGTCACTCCTAAATCTAACCATCGCTGTGCACCTTTTGAGCTTACGCCAAATAAAAGCACACCCACTAGCATTAATAAACCAACGCAATAAAGTGGGATTACTAAACGCTTTAATGTGGCAGGTGAAAACTGGGCTAAAACAACCATAGCAGCAATAGCCCCACCCATACGGGTCATGTGCCTAATCATCATAGAAGAGTCTTGGCCGCTCGCGCTGTACACAACTATTATGCTACCTGCCATCATTATGAGTAATGCAATAAGCAGTGGCAGGTCTAGGTGCATACGCATCCAAATAGAGCGTTTATCGTGCAAAGCGGTCATGGTGTATCGTTCCTTGCAAGATTAACTGGATTGGCTGCAAAGTAGTAATCCATAAGTTGGCGAGCAATTTGAATACCGCCGTGGTTGTTTTCTAATACAACAGAAACCACAATTTTTGGATCGCTATAAGGGGCAAAGCCTATGTAAATTGTATTATCGCGTTGGCGTTCTCTAAGAGATTCTGCATCGTAGCGTTCACCTTGGGCAATACTCACTATTTGCGCGGTACCTGTTTTGCCAGCCGAGTCGTAGTTAGTCCCTTTAAAAGCTTTATGCGCTGTGCCTGATATTTTTTGAACTGTATTATGCATTGCATCTAACGATACCTGCCAATGGCGCGGATCTTTTAAAATAACTGGGGGTTTTTCTTCGTTGTTAATTTGTATTACGTCATTATCTTTTTTAACCACTTGTACCAAATGGGGGGGGTGGTTAATACCACGATTAACCAATATGTTAGTCGCGTTTGCAATTTGAATCGGTGTAGCAGTCCAGTAACCTTGGCCAATACCTACAGAAATAGTATCGCCGCGCCACCAAGACTCTTTAAAGCGTCCTTCTTTCCATTCTTTTGAAGGTAAAATAGCAGTAGTTTCTTCGTGAATATCAATACCTGATAAATCGCCGTAGCCAAAACGGGCCATAAAATCACTGATTTTAGTAATACCTAATCGATAAGCCGCATCGTAAAAAAAGGTATCGCACGACTCTTCAATCGCCTTGTATACATCCACATGACCATGGCCCCAACGTTTCCAATCTCGCCATTTGTGTTCAACATTTGGAATTTGAAAAAAACCAGGATCCCACATTGATGTTGATTCATTTACTATATTTTCTTCAAGCGCTAATACAGCCATTAAGGGTTTTACCGTAGAGGCAGGCGCATAACGACCTTGCGTAGTACGATTTATTAACGGACGGTCTTGGTTAAGTAACGCTTTGTAATTTTTGCTGCTAATGCCGTGTACAAATAAGTTTGGATCGTAACTTGGGTTTGAATAAAGCGCCAGCACGCCGCCATCTTTGGCATCCATAACTACAACAGCACCACGCATGTCTTTAAGCGCATGTTGTGCAATTTGTTGTAAGCCCACGTCTAGGGTAAGTACTAAGTCGCTACCTGGCTGCGGTTGGGTCATGCTTAGGGTGCGAATTACACGGCCGCGGTTATTAACTTCTACCCGTTGTGAACCCACTTTACCGTGCAGTGTTTCTTCATAATATTTTTCTAATCCGAGTTTGCCAATATCATGTGTAGCGCGGTAATTGGTCGCACGGTCTTCTTGTTTTAATTGGTTTAGCTCTTTTCTATTAAGCTTGGCAACATAACCGAGCGCATGCGTTAGCGTGTCGCCAAATGGGTAGTAGCGAGCCAGACGTGCCTCAATACTAAAACCAGGGAATTTATGTTGATTAACCGAAAATTTTGCTACTTCTGTTTCGTCTAAGCGGGCTTTTAATACTTGTGATTTAAAACGACGGGTGTGTTTTATATCTTTTAAAAAGTCTTGTTTATCTTGCTCTGTAATCGCAATTATTTTACTTATTTGATCAAGCGATTCGTCAAGGTCATCTACCTCTTCGGGGATGACTTCAAGGTTGTAAACAGGTTTGTTTTCAGCAAGTAGCACACCGTTACGGTCGTAAATTAAACCACGGTTGGGTGCAATAGGAATAACTTTAATGCGGTTATCGTTGGAGCGGGTTTGGTAGTCTTGGTGATCTTCTACCTGAATAGTATAAAGATTAGAAAGTAATACAGCGACTAATCCTAATACAAAAACAAAACCCACGAATGCTCGCCTAGCAAATAAGTTTGCTTCTGCGGAGTGGTCACGAATAGTGGGTCTATGTTTTAGCATGGCAAGGGGTTACTCGCGATGATAAGGATGGTTGTTATTTAAGCTCCAGCCTCGGTAAAGGCTCTCTGCAACAATTATACGCACCAAAGGGTGCGGCAATGTTAAATTAGATAACGACCATTTTTGCTCAGAAGCTGCAATGCACTCTGGAGCAAGTCCTTCAGGTCCGCCAATAAGTAAACTTACATCGCGGCCATCGAGTTGCCATTTTTCCATATTTTTAGCAAGTTGGTGAGTATCCAGCGCTTTCCCTGTTACCTCTAACGTTACAATACGATTGCCTTTTGGAATAGCCGCTAATGTTTTTTCACCTTCAATGTGTAAAATACGTTTTATATCTGCATTTTTACCACGTTTTCCGGCTTGAATTTCAATTAACTCTAGGGCCATATCTTTAGGGAAGCGGCGCTGATATTCTGCAAATCCCGTTTCTACCCATGCAGGCATTTTAGTACCAACAGCAATCATTTGTATTTTCACGTATTACTTCCAAGCATTGTCTAAAATGAGTGAGCGTTTAGCCCCACAGTTTTTCTAGATCGTAATAGCTACGTGCTTCGTTTTGCATCACGTGTACAACCACATCACCTAAATCAACCAGTGCCCATTCGCCGTCGCCTTCACCTTCATAACCTAATGGCTCTGAATCTGCATGACGCGCTTCTTTTGCTAAGTGATCGGCAATTGACTGTACGTGGCGTTTAGAAGTACCAGAACAAATTACCATGTAATCTGTGATATCTGATGTTCCAGTAACGTCAATATGAACGATGTCACGCGCTTTCATATCGTCAATTTTGTCCATAGCAAAGGCGAGTAGTTGTTTTGAATCCAAGGTTTTGTCTCAATTTAAAAATTTAATGGCGCGCATTTTAACACGCTAGGAGTTTTTAAGCATCAATTTGATAGAGCTGATGTACTTCTATGTAATGACTCACTGCATCGGGCAATAGTTCATTCTTTTTATTACTTTTTTTCAGTTGTTCGCGAATGGTGCTTGAGGCCGCATCGAGCATTTCGCCCGGTAAAAAATAAAGTTTACCTGCAAGTGAGTGTTTAAGTGCCGCTACTTCGCCGGCATTTGCGCGTTGCATATAGCTTTTGAACTCACCTGTTACAGTGCAATGTTGAGCAGGGCGCTGGTACACCACAATATGGCAAAGCTGCGTTATTGCCTTCCACTCAAACCATTTATCTAGGTTGTTAAATGAGTCCATACCAATTAAAAATAAAATAGGTGTAGTGGGGTGCTCTTTACGAAGTTCTTGTAAGCTCAGCAACGAATACGATGGACCGGTTCGATTAAGTTCTCTTAAATCGAGTTCAAAATGAGGGTAAGGTGCAATAGCTGCGTTGAGCATATTAATTCGGTGCTGCGTACTAATACCCGGAGCTGCTTTATGTGCAGGTAATGCACAGGGCATAAAATAAAGCGTATCCAAATTAAACGCATTTACGCATTGCTGCGCCATATTTAGATGGCCTAAATGGACTGGGTCAAAGGTGCCACCAAAAATTGCGATCATTTAACACCCATTAGCTATTTATTTATTAACCGCGTGGCACGGCATAGGAATGTTGAGCGGCTGGCAAAATTTAATACAAATATGAGCAAGCGCTTGGTAAGGTGCAATTAAATTACCTTGCTTGTAACTGGCATCAAACAACGCAACATCACTGTTTATTTGTTCTAGTGTATGCATGTTTAAACGGTTAATAGCATTTTGAACTGGACCTTGTTGGTTTTTCCAAATTGCTTTTTGTTTAAATAAATTAGCGATAGGTTCGCCATTTAATAAACCAAGTTGCACACTTATAAGTGTATTAAGCTCTTTGGTTATAGCCCACAAAATACTCACCACTTCGGTGTTATCGCTGGCAAGTTTGTTTAATACTTTTATAGCTTGTTTGGCGTGGCCATTTAATAGCGCATCGCTTAAATCAAAAATATCAAATTTGGCTTGGTTTAATAGGCCTTGCATTACTAATTGCTGAGTAATTAATGCATTGCCGTGCAGCAGCGAGAGCTTCTCAAGTTCCTGAAAACAGGCTAACAAGTTGCCTTCGGTGGCATTTATTAAGCTTACTTTGGCGTCGCTTTGCATATTAAGTGATAAACGTTGGCATTGCTCATCAAGCCATCGTTTTACATGAGAGCCCGTAAGCGGGTAGCAAGGTACAAATACACCTTGCTTATCAAGAGCTTTAAACCATGCTCCACGTTGTACTTCTTGGCTGGCTTTAGCGCCTTTAACAATTAAAATAGTATCGGGATTAACCAGCTCAACTACTTTTTTAAAGGTGTTGCTGCCAATAACGCCTGGCTTTTGTTGGTTTAAATCAAGCTCAATAATAGTGCGGGCGCTAAACAGCGACATACTTTGGTACTGGGCTATAATTTCTTGCCAATCGAATCCTTGCATTAAAGTAAACTTAATTACTTCATCAAAACCTTGTTGCTTAGCACAGTCGCGAATTTGTTGTACGCACTGCGCTTCTTGAAAAGGCTCTTCTCCAAATACTAAATAAAAGGGCTTTAGCCCTTTATTTAATTCACTCGGTAGTTGATTAGCGTAGCAGCGCATTATAGTTGCGACAGCTCTCTAACAATACGACGACTGGCTTGCTCACGAATTTCGCTAATAAGTAGCTCAAGCTCTTTTGCTTTTGCTAATGCATGATCCGGATCGTCTTGGTAATTACGATAAAGCTCAAAACGTTTTTCTATCGCTTTTTCACCTGGGCGTTTAACTACATACGATACGCCATAAGCGAGCTCATATTCAGCAACTTGGCCGTTTTGGAACAGCGAAAGTGTTTGGCGTTCAATGCTTTCTTTGCGTAAATACAATTGGGCTTTATCTTTAGCTGACGATACTAGCTTTACATTACTCGCTTTAAGCTCTTTTTTAAGCTCAGTGAATAAAGTCGATTTTTCGTCATCGCCTACAAGTGTTAGCTGTTTTAAGTTATCAGGCAGGCTAGAGGCTTTTTTTAAATGAAAACCACAGCTTGATAACAAAAAACAGACTAGCACTAAGGCTAGTCCATTTTTAATGGCGTTAAATGCAGCCATATTAGTTAGCTACCACGTTAAGTAGTTTGCCTGGTACGTAAATGATTTTACGAATGGTTGAGCCATCAGTAAATTTAGTTACGTTAGATTCTGCAAATGCAAGGGCTTCTACTTGCTCTTGAGTTGCATCAGCTGCCACTGTTAACTTAGCGCGAAGCTTGCCGTTTACTTGTACGATGATTAGTTTTTCATCTTCAACAAGTGCAGACTCGTCAACTTTTGGCCATGCAGCATCTAAAATCTCGCCTTTTTTACCAAGCTCTTTCCAAAGCTCATGCGATAAATGCGGAGTAATAGGTGCAAGCATAATAACTAATGCTTCAAGTGCTTCGTTAGCAATCGCTACATCTTGTTTGTCGCTCAGTGGGGCTTTTAATAACTTATTAGAAAGCTCCATAATGGCTGCAATAGCGGTGTTAAAGGTTTGACGACGTTCAACATCATCAGTCACTTTAGCAATTGCTTTGTGTAAGTCGCGACGTAGTACTTTTTGCGGATTAGTTAGCGCTGATTTATCAAGTGCTTGGTAACCTACTGTTTTAACGTCTACCGCGTACTTCCATACACGTTTTAAGAAACGATGCGCGCCTTCAACGCCTGAGTCTGACCATTCAAGCGTTTGCTCTGGTGGTGCTGTAAACATCATGAATAAACGCACTGTATCTGCACCATACTGGGCAATTACATGTTGTGGGTCTATACCATTGTTTTTAGACTTAGACATTTTGCTCATGCCTGATGAGAATACCGGCTCGCCGTCTTCCTTGTGCCATGCTTTAGTAACGCGGCCTTTTTCGTCGGTTTCGGTATTAACATCAGTTGGCGAAATCCAAATGTCGCCGCCTTTTTCATCTTTACGATAAAATGTTTCAGCAAGTACCATACCTTGACAAAGTAAGCGGTCAAACGGCTCGTCTGAATTAACTAAACCAAAGTCACGTAATAATTTATGGAAAAAGCGCGAGTACAATAAATGTAAAATTGCATGCTCAATACCACCAATGTATTGGTTTACTGGTAACCAGTAGTTAGCAGCCGCTGGATCTAGCATGCCTTCGTCGTAGCGTGGGCTACAGTAGCGTGCGTAGTACCAAGACGATTCCATAAAGGTGTCAAACGTATCAGTTTCGTGAAACGCAGGTGCGCCATTTACTGTTGTTTTAGCCCACTCTGGGTCTGCTTTAAGTGGTGAAGTTACACCGTTCATTACCACATCTTCTGGTAAGCGAACTGGTAGCATATCTTCTGTTGCGGCAAGTTCTTTACCATCTTCATCGCTAAGCATTGGAATTGGAGAACCCCAATAGCGCTGACGGCTCACACCCCAGTCACGCAGGCGGAAGTTTACTTTACGCTCACCAACACCGAGTGCTTCTAATTTATCGGCAATCGCTTTAAAACCAGCTTCAAAATCAAGGCCGTTAAATTCACCCGAATTTACAAGTACGCCTTTATCGGTAAATGCTGATTCTTTTAGGTTTACTTCAAGATCTGAACCTTCAGCAGGCGCAATGACTTGTTTTATATCTAGGCCGTACGCTGTTGCAAACTCAAAGTCGCGTTGATCGTGTGCAGGTACTGCCATTACAGCGCCTGAGCCATAATGCATTAATACAAAGTTAGCAACCCAAATTGGTACTTGCTCGCCCGTTAATGGGTGAGTGGCGTAAAAGCCTGTTGCTATGCCTTTTTTCTCCATGGTTGCCATGTCTGCTTCGGCAACTTTGGTGTTTTTGCATTCTTCAACAAACATTGCAATAGCGTCGCTATTTTTAGCGGCTTCTTGTGCAATAGGGTGACCACCAGCAACAGCAACATACGTAACACCCATAAAGGTATCAGGACGTGTTGTGTATACGCTAAAAGTTTCGTCGTTATCGGTGCGTTTAAATTCAATATCACACCCTTCAGAGCGGCCAATCCAGTTGCGCTGCATTGTTTTAACTTGCTCTGGCCAATCTTCTAACTTGTCTAAATCGTCAAGTAGCTCTTGTGCGTAGTCGGTAATTTTAATAAACCACTGTGGAATTTCTTTTTGCTCAACCACAGCGCCTGAACGCCAACCGCGACCGTCAATAACTTGCTCGTTAGCGAGTACAGTTTGATCCACTGGATCCCAGTTAACTGTCGACATTTTTTTATACACTAGGCCTTTTTCGTAAAGCTTAGTGAAAAACCACTGCTCCCACTTGTAGTATTCTGGATGACACGTCGCAATTTCGCGATCCCAGTCATAACCAAAACCTAATTGCTTAAGTTGGGTGCGCATGTAATCAATATTTTCGTATGTCCACTTAGCTGGTGCTGTTTTGTTTTTAATAGCAGCGTTTTCTGCAGGTAAACCAAACGCATCCCAACCCATAGGTTGCATTACGTTTTTGCCTTGCAGGCGCTGGAAACGAGAAACAACATCACCAATGGTGTAGTTACGCACATGACCCATATGCAGTCGACCACTCGGATAAGGGAACATAGAAAGGCAGTAATACTTTTCTTTGCTCTCATCTTCAGTGACTTTAAATACCTGGTTTTCTTCCCAGTAGCTTTGTACTTTTGACTCTATATCTTGCGGGTTATATTGCTCTTGCATCTATGGTTCCAGACTTCTTGCAAACTAATAAAAAATTGCCGTTAGGATACCCCAAATAAAACACTATTCACAGCGTCAAAAACATGCTTTTATTAAATTGTAACTTTCAGTGCAGGTTAACCTGCATTTTTATAGTGTGGTTAGCTAAAGACATAAGTTACAGACTGATTTAACAGCAATTTTGAAGGAGTAAAAAATGACTGATTACAAAACATGGCTTAGCAGTTTTACCCATTGGATAAAAGATGTGAAAGAGCATGGTTTAAAAGATGTGGTTTCTGGGTTTGTTGAATCTGAGCAGGCGCTTAAAGATTTAAGTCAAGAAAGATATGAGCTCTATAAAAGCTATTTAAAGAATGATATTGAACATATAGTAGAGAACGAATCACACTATAATTCGCTTGCATGGCAAGAGCTTAAAGAGTCTCTTTGGTTTGAACTTTCGCATATAGAAGATAAAACCCAGCTTGAGTGGCAATCTTTAAGTCAAGATTTTAAGCACAATGGTGTGTATCACGCAGGCGAATGGATAGCCATGGGCACATTAGTATGTAAGAATTGCACCCATAGTTACGATGTTTATCACGCTACACAAATTACACCGTGTATTGAATGTGATGGAATCTATTTTAGTCGTAAGGCACTGCACCCTTAAATATTAGTATTAAGTGGCTGCGGGCCACTTAATACGCCCAAAGGCCAGCGAATATGCTGGTAAAAAAAGAAGTTAGAATGACGAAAAAATTGCTGCCACTATCTGTTTCAAAGCTCGCACCGAGTATTTCTACTAATCACGTAAACACGTGCATGAGCAATCCATACCCAGAGCAACTTACGTTTATAGGCCAACAACGCGCCCAAAGTGCTTTAGATTTTTCATTAGGGATGGAACTGCCGGGTTACAACGTTTATGTAATGGGCGAGGCCGCTCACGGGCGCTTTACGCTTGTTAAAGATAAACTTAAGCAACACGCAAAAGACCGCTCAACGCCAAACGAATGGTTATACGTAAATAATTACGATGACCACAGAGAACCTATTGCGCTGTTTATGCAACCAGGGCAAAGCAAGCAACTTAGTGACGACATAGATTCATTTTTAGATGAAGTGCTCGACACCTTTCCAGCTGCATTTGATAACCCAGCGTATCAGCGTAAGAAAAAATCAATCGATCGTGAATTTAACGATGCCTACGACAGTGCTATTACCGCAGTAGAAATTGCGGCGTTTGAGCAAAGCGTTGCATTAGTTGAAGAAAAAAATTCAGTAGGGTTTGCACCACTTGTAGATGGTAAACAATTAAGCGACAGCGAATTTGGCGAACTTGAAGAAACGTTACGTGAAGAGTTTTTTGAAAAAATTGAAAAGCTAGAAGATGCATTAATAGAAGCGTTAATAGAGCTGCCACGTTGGAAACGCGAATCAAAAGA
Organism: Pseudoalteromonas sp. SWXJ133; assembly: GCF_015864365.1. Classification (NCBI taxonomy): domain Bacteria; kingdom Pseudomonadati; phylum Pseudomonadota; class Gammaproteobacteria; order Alteromonadales; family Pseudoalteromonadaceae; genus Pseudoalteromonas; species Pseudoalteromonas sp. SWXJ133. Next base: position 63,928 of record NZ_JADYXJ010000007.1, on the reverse strand, counting down.
AAAACAACGCAACCTTAAAAAGTCGACAGCAGAGCAAGCCACTAAACCACTTTTAAAAGACTTAGAACATAAATACGCAACTCATATTGGCGTACTGCGTTATTTAAAAGATATACGCGTTGAAATTATAGACGCGGTACTTGAATGGCTAGATGACGAAGATGAAAGTGAAGAAAGCAAAGAAGACTTTGACCGCAAAGGCATGCTTACCGACTTTTTTGCACCTAACATTTTAGTTGAGTTTAAAGAAGACGACGCAGCACCGGTTGTGTACGAGCCTAACCCAACGTTTGGCAATATATTTGGCAAAATTGAGTACTCAACATCGCAAGGCTCTTTAATTACTTGTTATCGCTCAATTCAGGCAGGTGCATTGCACCGTGCTAATGGCGGCTATTTAATTATGGACGCTGAAAAAATCATGGCAAACCCACAAGTGTGGGATGGTTTAAAGCTCGCGTTAAAAACACACCAAATTAAAAACGATTTACCGTACCAAGACAGCACAGTAGGGACGAGCTTTACACTTCGCCCGCAGCTTATACCGCTTGATGTAAAAATTATTTTATTAGGTTCGCGTGAGTTGTACTACACCATAGGTGAATACGACGAAGAATTTGCAGAGCTATTTAGAGTATTAGCTGACTTTGATTACTACTTGCCAAGTAGCGATAAATTGCAATATCAGTTTATTACTAAAGTAACCGAGTATTGCCAGCAAACATTAAAATGTACCGCTACAGAAGCGGCTATGGTGCGTTTACTTAAATTTAGTTACCGCCAAGCAGAGCATCAAAATAAATTGTCAGCGCGTTTTGCTGATGTACTTGAGCTTATTGCAGAAGCGAGTTACTACGCAAAACAAGATAAATTAACCGTTATTGACGCGCACCATATTGACGAAGCCATTGAAGGTAAACAATACCGTACCGGCCAAATTAGCGAAAATATGCTAAGTGACATAAAAGAAGGTCACACACTTATTGCAACCGACGGCCAAGCCATTGGTAAAGTAAATGGCTTAACGGTACTGCACATTGGCGATACCTCGTTTGGTACACCAGCACGTATTACCGCAACCGTTTATGCCGGCGCCGATGGCGTAATAGATGTAGAGCGCGAAGCTGAGCTTGGTAAAGCAATTCACTCAAAAGGCGTTATGTTGCTTACCGGCTACCTTGGTAATAAATATGCGCAGCACTTTAGCTTAACGCTTAGCGCTAATATTGCTATTGAGCAAAGCTATGGTTACATAGATGGCGATAGCGCATCTTTAGCAGAGTTGTGTGCGCTTATTTCGTCTATTACAAGCCTACCTATTAGCCAATCTATTGCGCTTACCGGCTCTATTAACCAACACGGCGATGTACAAGCCATTGGTGGCGTAAACGAAAAAATAGAAGGCTTTTTTAAACTGTGTAAAATGCGTGGTTTAACAGGTTCGCAAGGCGTTATCATTCCTAAATCAAACCAAGTTAATTTAGTGCTTGATGACGAAATACTTAATGCGGTTGAATCGGGTAAATTTAATATTTATGCAGTAGAAACCGTAGACCAAGCGCTTAACTTGTTAATGGATATAGAAGCTGGCGATATTATTGATGACCAGTATCCAGAAAACTCAGTAAACGGGATTGCACTTGCTCGTCTTAAAGAAATTGCCGACATAGTTAATGGCGATGATGACGACGAAAAAGACGAAGAGTCAGATAACGAAAAGTAAAACAATGAAAAAGGTTAATGATGATCAATATAATTTTGGCGGTGGTTATCGCCATTTTTTGTTTTTTAATATTTCAAAATAGTAAAAAAGCAAAACAACAAGCAGGCATAAATGCACAAATAGGGGCAGATTACTTAGCCGCTAACGCAAAAGTAGAGGGCGTGGTCGAAACCGCATCTGGCCTACAGTATAAAGTAATCCATAAAGGCGATAGTGAAAACACACCAACCTCAAAAAGTATGGTTAACGTGCATTACCATGGCACACTAATCGACGGCACTGTGTTTGACAGCTCAGTAGAGCGTAAAACACCGATTAGCTTTGGTTTACACCAAGTTATTAAAGGCTGGACTGAAGGCTTACAACTGATGAGCCCAGGCGACAAATACACGTTATACGTACCGCATCAATTAGCGTACGGCGAAAAACGGGTAGGGAGTATTCCTCCTGCCTCAGTACTTATTTTTGAAGTAGAGTTACTGGCAATTGAGTCTTAGTAATTAAATTAAATAACAAGAAAGTAAATTATGAATAAAGATGAATTACTTAAAATAGCCAAAGGTGATATTAACTTTACCTTTCAATCTATTATTTATGCATTGGCGCTATGCTTACTCGTTGCAGCTGTTTTTTTACTAGAGATGAGCGTTAACCTACAAATGGGTTTAATAGTTTGTATTATCGGTGTGTTTGGCATGACTATTTATAATAATTTAAATACTCGCCTCAATGCAGCGCTTGCTCTTATTGCGCTCTCGCAAGATAGCCAGAGCACTAAGTAACGAGTTAGTTTAATAAATTGGTATAAGCCCTACTTTAATAAAGTGGGGCTTTTTGCTTTTAGCTAACAATAAAATTTACTTAAGGATTTTAATACGAGGTCGATACCTATAATAGTTACAAAGCTATTTTAGGGATAAAATAATGAAGATTTCACCGACTCCCATTCCATACCAAGTACACAACCCAAATACTCAACCTTTAGCGCAATCAGATAAACTACCTGTTGAAAAAGCGAGTGAAGAAAAGAATGAGAAAGAGGGCGAAGAAGAGCCAAAATATGTGTTATCTAAGTTTCTAGATACTAAAGCGCAAGAATATAGTGAAGATAACGCTACGTTTAGCAATCAATATAAAAATCTAGAAAAAGTATACAAGCACTTTACTGGGCGAGTTATTGCGCTGCAAGAACAAATTAACAAGCTTAAACAAAGTCCCGTACAACGTAGTTTAACTATAAATACTTCTGCAAGTGAGTTAGATAAAAGTGATGCGAGTTTAACTTTAGATGCAGAGCATCTAGGTGCAAAACAATATAAAAACACGCAACAACAAGAGCAAATAGACATGCTAGAGCTGCAACTTGGAGAGTTGAAATCAGAGCAAGCGGCAGTAAAGCAACAAATGGTTGAGCTGGTTATTAGTGAAATGAAAAGGCGAGGTGACGACTATACTATTTAGCGCCACCAACATGCTGGTGGGCTAGCTTTTAAACTCAATTTTACTCACTTCTAGTTCAAACTCACCTTCTTGCTTACCTGCAATCATAAAGCCTAGCTGTTTTATATCGTCAAAATCAATAGTTGGTTGTTGCTCAAGCATGCGACCGCGATACGTTAAAGTAAAATCACTTGGGGCAAAATTTATATTTACCCATTCATTTTTTACTGTTTTAAATGAGTGAGTATACGCTGCGCCATCAAGAGAATTAGTTGTTCTGAGCCTGAGCTGATAAGTTTGCCCGTCACCTTTAACACGCAGCGCTACAGCTTTAGTATTTTGGCTTTGGGTATTTAGCTCTGTACGTATTGATGCAAAACCGCCGTTATTATCAAGCGAAACATTGCCTGTAAACAGTAAACTGCCTTGTATTTGTGTGAATTGGCTATTAGATACACCGCCCATTACTGAGTCGTTAACAACGTACCAGCGCTGGTTTGCATTAGCTTGCGCACTTACAACTAATAAATTAAATACAAAAAGTGATGATAGTTGTTTTGTTGTCATACGTGTTTCCTAATTGGCATTAAGTAAGTGGAGTAATTATAACTAATACGCTTTAACAACGTATTTGTTCACTAATTTAAAACTAATTATTTTTACGAGCCCACTTATCCATTATTTTATTAAATAATATTTCATCATCAGTTTGCTCACCAGGGCAGTGTTGCGCGCTACCTTGAGGCATGCCATTACTACCAAATACGGTTGAAGTATCAATTAAATAGCATTTACCGTTAAATTTTTCTAATCGTCGTGTGCCTATTGTATTTTGGCTAATAACTTCCGATTTTTGTGACTTAACCGGTGATTTAATTGTGGGCGTGGCAGCTATTGCATCATCAGTACTATCTGAGTTATCAGCTTCGCCAAACGTGACCATTTTTTTATGCGTTAAGTTATTTATAGGTGCGCCATAAATAGACGCATACGGGTTAAGTTTTTTAAACGTTTGCGTGTTGGTATTAATGGTGTGAGCAGGGGGTTGAGGTTTATTTGTAATAGTGGACTTTGTTACTGTTGTTGTTTTTGGTTTTTCGTCACGTTGTTTGGGTGCTTTAGTAACTTGTGTTTGAGTTGTAGGTGTTTTATTAGTGCTTATAGATTCAGGTACTTTTTTTACCTCTAACTTTGCAGGCTCAACAATCGGTGCGTTAGTGGTGGTGTTAACGGTGCTTAACTTAGGTTGGGTTGATAAGTTAACCATTACATAAGCGTTTATTACGGTGTCTTTTTTTGTTTGAGGTTCTTCAACCTTTATTTTTTGCGAAAGTAATTTATGTGAAAGTAATAAGTACAGCAACACGCCATGTATACATAACGAGATAACCCACGGCCACGCATTCCCTTTATTCACATCAAACCCTCAACTTAATAGTGCTGTTAAGAGTCAATAAAATACATTTAGTTCACCTAAAGTTAATGTGTTTTACTTTGTAGCTTTATTGCAAATACAACAAAACTATTTTGTTGTTTTTGCATGTGCTTGGTTACGTTATTATGAGCGCAATCAAACTTAGGAGGCATTATGACATTACTTTTTGAACCAATAGAACTTGCAGGTAAAACATTAAAAAACCGTATTGTTATGCCCCCAATGACTCGCTCGCGTTCAACACAGCCTGGCGATATAGCTAACGACTTAATGGCAACATATTACGCACAGCGCGCAAGTGCCGGGCTAATTGTAAGCGAAGGCACACAAATTAGTGAACTTGGCAAAGGCTACGCTTGGACTCCGGGTATTTATTCAAATGAGCAAGTTGCAGGCTGGAGTAAAGTAACAAGCGCAGTACATAGCGCTGGTGGCGTGCAGCCTATTTCAGCCTCGGCCATTGCTGCAAAAGACGTAAAAGTATTTGTAGATACAAACGGCGCACCGGGGTTTGTAGACACCCAACTCCCACGCGAAATGAGCAAACAAGATATTACGCATGTCATAGGCGAATTTCGCCAAGCTGCTAAAAATGCAGTTAATGCAGGATTTGATGGCATAGAGCTTCATGCTGCTAATGGTTACCTTATTAACCAATTTTTAGACTCAGAATCAAATGCTCGCACCGATGAATATGGTGGCAGCGTGCAAAACCGAATACGTTTTTTAATTGAAGTGGTAAATGCTGTTAGCGACGAAATTGGTAGCAGCAAAGTAGGCGTAAGACTAGCCCCGTTAACAACTCTTAATGGCACAGTAGACGAAAACCCTGAGGAAACTTATTTAGCGGTTTCGGAGGCATTAAATAAAGCCAGCGTAGGTTACATGCATATAGCCGAAGCTGATTGGGATGACGCACCTTTAATGAGTGTTGAGTTTAAACACGCTATTCGTAAAGCCTACAGCGGTGTATTAATTTACGCAGGCAAGTACACAAAAGAGCGCGCAGACAAAGCACTTAGCGAAGGCTGGGCCGACATGATTGGTTTTGGTCGCCCATTTGTATCAAACCCAGACTTACCAGCACGCTTAAAGCAAGGCAAGCCTCTTAACAGCCACAACCCCGACACTTTGTTTGGTGGTGCAGAGCAAGGCTATACCGATTATCCAACGGTATAATTGCTAGTCAGTAATAAACATTGAGTAAAAACATGAAGGGCTGCATTTTATGCAGCCCTTTTTTGTGCACTGATTCTATTAGCTTTATCTTGAGCAAAAAATAAAAAACGCGTAAGTTAACCGGGTTACCTATTTTAATAACAAGAAAATAAATGAAAGCCAAAGAGATAGAACAATTAGAATTATCAAATTCTGAAACCCGAGAAGTTATTACCCCCTACGCCTTTAAAATAGACAGTGCTTTACTGGGCTTGCCTTTAGCTACGCCAATTCGGCGTGCACTAGCGATTATTATTGATGTAGCACTGATATTTTTAGCAGCCAAACTCAGCGCGGCTTTAATAGCATTTATTGCTGCAATGGCCTTTTATAAAGGTACGGCACAGCAATACCTTCCAAAAATGTCGAATGTGTGGCGAAGAATCTTAAAAATAACGGCAGCAAGTATTTTATTTGTAAGCGCACTTACAGTGCTTTCAATTGGCATTGATTACCTAGAAGACGATAACACTGATCAAGGTTTAGCTGTTCAGGGCGTAAAAATACAAGATGAAATACAGCTTACCGCCACAGAAAAACAACGGGTAAATACTTATTTAGCACAAACAGCAGATGAAAGCTGTGAGCAACCTTGCCAACAAAACGCGCTTGATAATTTAATCGGGCAAGTACCTAAATTAGCAGAAATGGACGACCTACAAAACCCACAACTTGCTACCGTACTTTTACAGCTACTAGTGCTCAGTGAAAATAACGAAATAAAGCCTGCGCAGTTAATAGAAGAAAAACCTGCACAAACAACCACAAATAGTATTTTGCAGTGGAGCAAAGGCATTATTCAAGACTTAGGCTTAGGGTTTGGTTGGGCTGCTGTTTACTTTACGTTGTTCTCGTTACTTTGGCGCGGCCAAACACCGGGTAAAAAGGTATGTAATATTCGTGTGGTTGCCTTAAGCGGTGAGCCATTAGGATTATTAGATTGTTTTGGTCGCTACGGCGGCTACGGTGCAGGTTTTGCAACGGGATTATTGGGGTTTTTACAGATATATTGGGACCCAAACAGGCAAGCCATTCAAGATAAGATATCAGCAACAGTGGTTATTAAAGGTAACTTGAATCAAGTTGTAAATGTTGAAACGGTAGAAGATGCAGTGAAGAAGTAATAAAAACTAACGGGATTAAAAAAGTGTAGCTATAAATAGAAAAAGGTCTAAAATTAGTGCTTAATTTAGTTCTTTTTAGGTGTTTTATGAGACAGGTTTTAGCTGATTGTTCGGCAAGTATTTCAGAACTTAAAAAAAATCCAACAGCGCTTCTAAATGAAGCAGATGGCGCTGCAATAGCCATATTAAATCATAACAAGCCCGCAGCTTACTTAGTACCTGCACCAATGTATGAACTAATTATGGAACAACTGGATGATTATGAACTAACTAAAGTTGTTGAGAGCCGCAGAGGCGATTTATCTCAAGCGGTTGAAGTTAGTATAGATGACTTATAAGTTAAAGTTTTTACCTGCAGCCTTAAAGGAGTGGGAGAAACTTGCGCCACCACTTAAAAGCCAGTTTAAAAAGAAACTTACTGAACGATTAGATGATCCCCATGTGCCAGCCTCTAAATTACGCGGTTTTGATAATGTTTATAAAATAAAATTGCGTACGGCAGGATATCGCCTTGCTTACGAAGTTATTGATAACGAAGTTTTGGTTTATGTACTGGCAATTGGTAAACGCGATAAAGATGCAATATATAAAAAGTTAGCGTCCCGAACTAAGTAATAGGGGCTGTCACTTGGAAAAATTAAGCTTCTTAAATGCTTTTATCTAGTTGTTTATTTCCAAAGTTAAAGCCTTTCTCTTAATAAAAGAACGTAGGAAAGCGAAAGCAGGAAGCCTAATTATAGAAGGAATTAAATTTTGAACTACTTCGATTTTTCAATATACCCAAAGAAATCTCTACATGAAAATGTCATATTTTGGTGGGCAACTTTAACACCACTTAGTTTATCACTATTATTGGCTGTTTTATTGATACCTGAACTTAATTTTGAAATTAGCGTGAAGGGGTATAAATACTTTTTGACAGCTTTTTCACTTCCTTTAGGTATCGCATCAATTTCTATAATACTAGGTGTTATGGTTGGGCGCTTTCATAGTTCGAAGCAAAGTGCTATTTCAATTTCACAAAATGAGAGTAATTTCCAGTTAGCTAGAAAAAACCAAACCTTTCAGCATTATTTTGAGCATAGAACTCAATTCGAAAACTGGATAAAGTTAGAAGGTGTGAAATTAAGCATCTTAGATCAAAGTGACGCTATAGATGTAAATGCTATGGGATTATATGATTTGTTGTTTTCAAGTAACAGCATTGAATATTTAGAATATTCAGTCGATCGAGAAGAGCTATTTCATCATGTACTAAGTAAGTCACAAATAATTTCTTTTGAATTGACTAATAAAGATAGCTTTTCAGCAGAGTGGGCTTGCTTAAAATTATTATCTTTCATAAATATTCAGCCATTTAAAACTAAACAAGACTACTGGGCACCTTATTATGATAGAGATGCCTTTATTGAGTTGGTATTAGAAATCCCTCGAGTTATTTATAAATCCTCAGAGTTCCTATTGTTAACAGGTTTAGATAGTGATGACGTAAATTTATATGAAATATTTGAGATATTAATAAAAGAACTAGATAAAAGCTCATTTTTTGAAAAGCTAAATAATTAACTGAACTCTTAAATGACTTGCTTTTGGAAAGTGACAATGATTATTTTTAATAATTAAGTATTTTAATTTTCGAATAATGCCAGTAATAAATTGACTGAACTATTCCTATTTTTGTGGCTTGAGGCTAACCCCAAACCCAACAACTCCCATTAACAACACAAATCCCCATACAAACACATTGCCGTATTGGCTGTATACGCTGTCGCCTTTTATAAGCTTAATGTTGGCTTTCAATGTAGTAGCTTCAAACTGAGGCATAGTTTTTTGTACGTGGCTTATAGGGTCGTATACGGCGCTTACACCATTGTTTGTAACACGCACTAGAGGGCGTTGTAGCTCGAGCGCGCGCATACGGGCTATTTGCATATGTTGCAAAGGCCCAATAGAGTCGCCAAACCAGGCATCGTTACTTACCGTAAAGAGTAGGTCGGAGTCGCTTTTGTAATTACCGCGTACTAAGTCGGCAAAAACAATTTCGTAGCAAATAGCGGGGAGTAAATTAAAGCCGTTGGCGCGCAAGTTGTTTTGCACTTTGTCGCCACGGGTAAACGATGACATAGGTAAATCGAATAATGGGGCAATAGGGCGCAAAAAGTCTTGAAACGGTACAAATTCGCCAATAGGTAACAGCTGGTGTTTTTGATAGCGGTTTTTATCAAGGTAATGATAATGCCCGTGCTCGTCGCCGCGTTCTTTATTACCGACCACAATAAGCGTGTTGAATATATTTTTGGTGTCTCGCTGATAGTCAACAATACCGGTTACAAGGGCGGTTTTATTAAACGAGGCGGCACTGTCTAAATTGGCTAGGTAGGAATCAGCAAGCATCTCTATTTCAGGCACGGCGGCTTCTGGCCATACTATTAAGTCGGCATCCCAATGTGGGCGTGTCATGTCTTGGTATTTGCTCATTGTGGTCCAAAACTCACTTGGCTCAAAGCGCAGGTGTTGCTGTATGTTCCCTTGTACGAGCAAAACTGACATGTTTTTATCTGTGTAATGAATACTGCCGGTGGTGCTTGCGCCTGTAAAAATAAGCGCAACAGCTGTAGCAGTAACCGCCGGGGTTTTAAAGTCTTTTTGGGTAAGTCTATACAGTGCAAAGCCAATAGCGACACAGGTAAGTGTTAAGCCAAACTCGCCAATATAAGGGGCAAGCAACCTTAAAGGTCCGTCGGTTTGTGTGTAGCCAAAACTTAACCACGGGAAACCGGTAAGTACGGTGCCACGTAAATACTCGCTAATTGCAAAGCAGGCAATAAGCAATGCGCCAAAGCTTTTAGGGCCTGTGGCAAAGCGTGTAGTTGCCCAAAAGGCAAGTGCGGGAAATAACGCTAAGTAGGCGCACAAAAAAGCCATTAACGAAAGCGACGCTATAAGCGGCATGCCGCCAAAGGTGGCAATAGAAACATGTACCCAGCTTATACCGGCACCAAACCAGCCTAGGCCAAAGATAAAGCCATATTTAGCAGCGGTTTTTGCGTGTGCTTTACCGGTATTATTAGGGTTAATGCAAAAAATTATGGTACCAAGGCTAATAAATACGATGGGCCAAATTTCAAAGGGGGCATAGCCAAAAGTTAAAACAAGGCCCGCAACGAGTGCGAGCCATGCTTTTTTATCTTTTGCTAATAGGGTAAGTCTAGTTAGCAGTTTCTTCACTGTCGTTATCATCAGCCTTAGGAACGGTGACTTGCAGTTGCAAAATACGACGATTGTCGGCGTTGGTTACTTTAAATTGGTAACCTTCTATGTCAATCGTTTCACCACGGCTTGGCATATGGCCAAATGCGTGCAGTACAGTTCCGCCAATAGTATCGGCTTCGTCTGTGCTGTAGCCTGTTTTAAAATGCTCGTTAAAGTCATCTACAGGTGTGAGTGCTTGCACTACGTGAACATGTTTAGCAAGTCGACGAATATCTTGATGTTCTTCTTCTTCGTCGTGCTCATCTTCGATTTCGCCAACAATTATTTCAAGAATATCTTCAATCGTTACCAAGCCCGATACGCCGCCGTATTCGTCAATAACAACAGCCATATGGTAGCGTTGCTGACGGAATTCGTTTAGCAATGTATCAACACGTTTGCTCTCAGGTACTACCATTGCTGGGCGTAAATAATCGCGTATTGATGGTAAATGCTCGTCTTTATTTAAGATTAGTGGCAATAAATCTTTAGCGAGTAAAAAACCTTCTACATGGTCTTTGTCTTCAATCACCACAGGAAAACGTGAGTGAGTTGAGTCAACCATCATTGGAATTAGCTCTTCAAGCGGGCTGTCGATCTCAAGAGTGATCATTTGTGAGCGCGGAACCATTATGTCTCGCACTTTAAGCTCAGACACGCCAAGCACACCTTCTATCATCTCTTTTGTTTCAGGATCGATTACGTCTCGTTCTTGCGCATCGGCAATAACTTCGACCAGCTCTTCTCTATTCTGGGGTTCCCCTTGCAACATTTGGGCTATTCTGCCCAACCACGTTTTGCCAGAAGAACCCTGGCTAGATTGCGAGTTACCGTCGCTCATTGCGTCTAATTGCTCCGTTAATTTAAATATCGTCCCGGTATGGGTCTGCTATGTTTAGCTCTGCAAGTAATTGCTTTTCGATGCTTTCCATCTCTAAAGCATCGTCACTCTTTATATGGTCAAATCCAAGCAAATGCAAGCATCCGTGAATAACCATGTGAGCAAAGTGGTCATGAAATGACTTCTCTTGCTCAATTGCTTCAGCTAATACAATGGCTGGGCAAATAATTAAATCACCAACCAAGGGAATATCTATTCCCGGTGGTGCTTCAAATTCGAACGACAGTACGTTGGTCGGTTTATTTTTACCGCGATAGTCGTTATTAAGTTGTTGCGATTGCGCTTCGTCGCTAATAACGATACTGAGTTCTGACTCGTCACGGTATTGGCTAAGGGCTTTGTCGGCCCACAGTGCAAATTGCTCTTCGCTTGGGAGGTTGTCAAACTCACAGGCTATTTGTAAATCAAGTTCGGTTGTCAAAGTATTACTCTTTAGTAGTAGGCTGTTGAAGAGCAGCAAGTGCGTCTTTTGCATTTTGCTTTTCAATGCGCTTTAATCGCTCGCTTTCGTCGTTTCGCTCGTAGGCTTCAACTATGCGTGCTACAACAGGGTGGCGTACTACGTCTTGGGCTTTAAAGTAGTTAAAGCTAATTTCGTTTACGCCATCAAGTACTTCCATTGCATGGCGAAGGCCAGAACGTGTACCACGAGGTAAATCGACCTGTGTTATATCGCCTGTAATAACCGCTTTTGAGTTAAACCCTATACGGGTTAAAAACATTTTCATTTGCTCGGCGGTGGTATTTTGGCTTTCATCTAAAATAATAAAGGCATCGTTTAAAGTACGTCCGCGCATGTAAGCAAGCGGGGCGACTTCAATGATATTTTTTTCGATGAGTTTTTCTACTTTTTCAAAACCTAGCATTTCAAAAAGAGCGTCGTAAAGAGGGCGCAGGTACGGGTCTATTTTTTGACTTAAATCACCGGGTAAAAAACCAAGCTTTTCGCCCGCTTCTACAGCAGGGCGCGTTAATAATATGCGGCGTATTTCTTGGCGCTCAAGGGCGTCAACGGCGGCAGCAACTGCAAGGTAGGTTTTACCAGTACCAGCAGGGCCAATACCAAAGGTAATGTCGTGGTTTAAAATATTAGCGACATAAACACCTTGGTTATCGTTACGTGGTTTAATAACACCACGGCGCGTTTTAATCACCATTTCTTTGCCGTAAGCGCTGCTTGATGCGTCTTGCTCTAGGGCTTTTGATTCGGTAATAGCTAAATGAACGGCTTCGGGTTCTATTTCGCCTAAAACACCACGAACTGGCTGAGTATCAACATAAAGGTTTTTTAAGATTTCTACAGCGCCGGCGCAGTTGTGTAGTTTACCGGTTACTTTAAAAAAGTTGTCACGGTGAATTATTTCAACAGCCAGGTGGCGTTCAATTTGTTTGATGTTTTCGTCAAACGGGCCACATAAAGAAGAAAGGCGTTTGTTATCGGCAGGTTCTAAATAAATCTCTAATGTTTTTAACTGATTACTCAAAATTGCTTCCTATAGTACTGCGCCAGCGTTAACTGGCGCTAATAGTATGACTAAGGAACGAAAGAAGCTACGCCAATTTCGTTAACAGTGTCTGGTTTTGGCTCTGCAGCTGCAGCTTTAGTTAAAATAGCTGAAGGCGCGATTTCACGTCGTAAGTTCATTTCTGATTCTGTACGAATTAAGTCACCACGTAAAGAGTTAGGTAGTGCTTCGGTAATACGTACGTCAACAAACTGTCCGATCACTGTGTGCGGGCCAACAAAATTTACTACACGGTTATTTTCGGTACGGCCACGTAACTCCATTGGGTTCTTTTTAGAAGGACCTTCAACAAGTATACGTTGCTCTGTATCGAACATTTGACGGCTAATTTGCTGCGCCATTTGTGTAATACGGTTTTGTAGTAAGTATAAGCGTTCTTTTTTCTCTTGCTCTGTTACGTCATCTGGCAAATCTGCCGCTGGCGTACCTGGGCGGGCACTGTAAATAAAGCTAAAGCTCATATCAAAACCAATGTCGCTAATAAGCTTCATGGTTGCTTCAAAGTCTTCTTTACTTTCGCCTGGGAAACCAATAATGAAATCTGACGACATGCTTAAGTTAGGACGAATTTTGCGTAACTTACGAATTGTCGATTTGTATTCAATTGCCGTATGGCCACGTTTCATTAGGTTTAATATACGGTCTGAACCACTTTGTACTGGTAGGTGTAAGTGATCTACAAGCTCTGGTACATCAGCGTAAACGTCGATTATATCAGGCGTAAATTCTACCGGGTGCGAGGTGGTGTAACGAATACGGTCAATACCATCAATAGCAGCAATAAGACGAATTAAATCTGAGAAGTAACATATTTCGCCATCGTGCGTGTCGCCGCGGTATGCGTTTACGTTTTGGCCTAGTAGGTTTACTTCACGTACGTTTTGCTCAGCAAGTTGTGCAATTTCAAGTAGTACGTCATCTACTGGGCGGCTAACTTCTTCGCCGCGAGTATATGGTACAACACAAAAAGTACAGTATTTAGAACAGCCTTCCATAATTGATACAAACGCAGATGGGCCATCCGCTTTTGGCTCTGGCAGGCGGTCAAACTTTTCAATCTCTGGGAATGAAATATCAACAACCGATGAGCCTTTGTTGCCTTGCACTTGTTTAATCATTTCTGGTAAACGATGCAATGTTTGCGGGCCAAAAATAACATCTACAAATGGTGCGCGTTGGCGAATAGAGTCACCTTCTTGTGAGGCAACACAACCACCTACACCAATTATTAAGTCTGGCTTGTCGTCTTTTAACAACTTCCAACGACCTAACTGGTGAAATACTTTTTCTTGTGCTTTTTCACGAATTGAACAGGTGTTAAGTAAGATTACGTCGGCATCTGTTGCATCATCAGTTAGCTGGTAGCCGTTGGTGGCATCTAAAAGTTCAGCCATTTTCTGAGAGTCGTATTCGTTCATCTGACAACCCCAGGTTTTAATATGCAGCTTTTTGCTCATTGAAATATTGCCTCGTGTTCAATTCGATAGTGGCACAAAAATGTGCTAGAAACAGGATTAAGGAGCAAGCATGCTCACTTAAAGGAGGCGTATTTTAGCTGGATACCCGCCCAGATCCAAGTATAGTTTTCATGTTTGTGATCTCAAATCAATACAGGGCGAGTTTAATGTGCTGTTAGGGATATCCTCTGGTATAAAACAAATTAATTTTGATACAATCAAAACAGACTCAAGTAATAATAAAATGATGAAAAACATGACCAAAAATAATGTGATAGTGGTTGGCGGGGGCATGGTTGGCGCGGCTATGGCGATAAAGCTGGCTCAGCAAGGCTTTAGCGTGCGCATAATTGAAAAACACCTAATAGACCCATCGCACATTCTTAGTAGCGATAAAGTGGATATTAGAGTGTCTGCCATTAATCGTTTTTCAGAAAATTTACTTGATGAATTAGGGGCAATGCCTCTTTTAAGGCAAAACCGCATAGCACCTTATCAACAATTAGAGGCTTTTGAGCGCGGTGGTGACAATTTATTATTTGATTGCGCCGACATAAACACGACACATTTAGGCCACTTGATTGAAAATAGTTTAATTCAAGCAAGTTTGTGGCAGCAATTTGGGCATTATAAGATTGAGGTTATTGAGCAATCATTGCCGGTAACTAAAATAGAGCAAACGGATGATTTAATTACGCTTGTGTATGGTGATCAAACCTATACAGCTGATTTAGTAATTGCCGCCGATGGTGGGCAATCGCAGCTGCGTGCTAAAGCTAATATTGGTATTACGGGTTGGCAGTACCAACAGCATTGCATGGGGGTATTAATTAAACTCGATGCACCGCAACAAATTAAAACATGGCAACAGTTTACACCAAGTGGGCCGTTAGCATTTTTACCAATGCAGGCACCGTACGCTAATTTAATTTGGTACGACGATGCAAATACATTGCAAGCATTTAAAGGGCTAAACCCAACTCAGTTAAAAACGCACATACTGAATAAATTCCCAGAACTTGCTGGAGACTTTGAAGTACAAACCCATGCAGTATTTCCGCTTACTCGCCAACATGCTAATAATTATTCGCAAGGGCGCATGGTTTTAGTAGGCGATGCAGCGCATACAATTAACCCACTTGCAGGGCAGGGCGTTAATTTAGGTTTTCAGGACGTAGTGGCACTTGCTGAGGTTTTAAACGAAGCAGGAGATATAGGTTGCCCACTAAAACTTAAAGAATACGAGCGAGCTCGCCGCAGGGCTAATTTATTAATGATGAGCATGATGGACGCGTGTTACTTTGGGTTTTCTAATCAAATTACGCCACTTAAATGGGCACGCAGCCAGTTTTTAAAAATGGCTAATAATACGGGGCCAATAAAAAACTGGGTTTTAAAATACGCAATTAGTGGTGATTTAGGCTAAATTTAAAGTAGATATTAGAAAGGCTCATTTATGAGCCTTTTTTTATGTCTGTTTTTAAGTCAGCAAATAGTGACTCGGCTATATTGAACACGGTTTTAATTTAACTGGTGTTACATCACTAAATCGCAATTTAATAACTTTAAAGAGCCTGTGTGTGGATAATTTTTTTACAGTAATAATTATTTTAGGTGCGCTACTGCTTGTTGCTAGCTTAAAAACAACCGTTAAAGTTTGCAAAAAAACATCGCAAAGAGCATGGAGTGTACTGCTATGCGCTATTATTTTTTTTATTATAGGGTATTGGTGGATACTTTATTATTTTTCAAACCACGACATTGCACCCGTCGTTATGAATATGGTGGCTATGTTGTTACTTGGCGGTGGTGGGTTTGTTTTTTTAGTGATTAAACTGAGCTTAAAAAGTATTCTTAAAATAGAGCAAGCAACGCAGTATCAAAAATATCAAACTGAGCACGATAACTTAACAACTCTACCTAACCGCGATAAATTTTTTAAATCTTTAAGTAAACAAGTTGAATATCCTTCCCCATTTTCACTATTTTATATCGACTTAAATAACTTTAAACAAATTAATGATGCGTTTGGGCATCAGTGTGGTGACCAACTCTTGGCTGCATTTGCCAATAAATTAAATAAAGAATTATGCGGCATTGCTAAGTTATATCGAATAGGTGGCGATGAGTTTGCTTTTTTATTGCATACCGATACAGATGAAAGCATGAATTATTGTGTAAACATTTTAAACTCAGCCGTCAAAAGTCCGTTTTGTACGAATGAGCAAATGGTTAAAATACAATTAAGTATAGGCGTAAGCCGTTTTCCTGATGATAGCCGATTGCCCGATCAGCTATTAAAAAAAGCTGACTTGGCACTGCATGAAGCTAAAAAAACATTTCAACCTTTAGTAAGTTACTCATCTGCAATAGGTAAACGAGCTGAGGACTTTTTTGATTTATCAGCCAAAATTAAAGTGGCATTACATAAAGGTGAGTTTGAACTTTATTTACAACCCATAATGGACTCTAAAGATTTACAATTACATGGCCTAGAGGCGCTTATCCGATGGCCGCAAGATGATGGTAGCTTTATTAGTCCTGAAAAGTTTATAACCGTAGCTGAGCGTACAGGGCTTATTTTTCCTTTATCGAAATGGGTTGTACAAGAAGCGGTTAACCATATTAGAAAACTCAAACTATTTGGCTTCATCGGTACTATACATGTCAATTTATCGACTAAAGATATTGAGAGTAGTGAGTTTTACGATTTTATAATTAACCTACTTACAACCGATCCTACTTTAAGTGACTCACTAATATTTGAAATTACTGAAGGTGCAATGATGACAAATATTCCGGCTGCAAGAAAAATGATGCAGCAGTTGAGTATGCGCGGGTTTAAATTTAGTGTTGATGATTTTGGTACTGGCTTTTCATCATTGTCGTTATTAAGAGAGCTGCCAATCAATCAAATAAAAATAGATCAGTCGTTTATCAAAGATATGCTCATTAACCCACCAGATTATGCCATTGTTGAGTCTACATTATTTTTAGCGAGTCGATTAAATTGTGACGTAGTAGCTGAAGGAATAGAAACAAAAGAGGTAGAGCAAGCGCTATTAGGTATGAACTGTGATTATTTGCAAGGGTATTTATATAGTAAACCGATAAATATAGATGAATTTATAAATGTTTATTTAAGTGCAGAAAAAGTAAGTNTAAATGTTTATTTAAGTGCAGAAAAAGTAAGTTTAATTTAATGAGTATTGAGAAGTTTTAGACAGGGGAGTCAAATTGGCTGGGATACCAGGATTTGAACCTGGGAATGCCAGGATCAAAACCTGGTGCCTTACCGCTTGGCGATATCCCAACTGTAAATTTGAATTAGTTTTAGTTCTTAATAAGAACATGGTGCGGAAGGAGAGACTTGAACTCTCACAACCTAAGTTACTGGAACCTAAATCCAGCGCGTCTACCAATTCCGCCACTCCCGCATCACTAATTTGCTAATTTAAACTCTAAGCTAGAGCAATTCTTTTATCCAACTTTCCTTTGTAGAAGAAGTTGGCTGGGATACCAGGATTTGAACCTGGGAATGCCAGGATCAAAACCTGGTGCCTTACCGCTTGGCGATATCCCAACAAAGAATTCTTTATAATTTTAGTTCTTATAAGAACATGGTGCGGAAAGAGAGACTTGAACTCTCACAACCGAAGTTACTGGAACCTAAATCCAGCGCGTCTACCAATTCCGCCACTCCCGCATCAACAATTTGCCAATTTAAACTCTAAGCTAGAGCAATTCTTTTATCCAACTTTCCTTGGTAGAAGAAGTTGGCTGGGATACCAGGATTTGAACCTGGGAATGCCAGGATCAAAACCTGGTGCCTTACCGCTTGGCGATATCCCAAAAAAGAATTAATGATAATTTTATTTCTTATCAAGAAATGGTGCGGAAAGAGAGACTTGAACTCTCACAACCGAAGTTACTGGAACCTAAATCCAGCGCGTCTACCAATTCCGCCACTCCCGCATCGTTTGTACAATAAAGTACAGGTAGTTATTTTAAACTCTTCATTGAGCTGCAATTTAACTCTTGCAGAGCCATTTCTAAAAGAAGAAATGGTGGCTAAGACGGGATTTGAACCTGTGACCCCATCATTATGAGTGATGTGCTCTAACCAGCTGAGCTACTTAGCCATTGTTGGCTGGGATACCAGGATTTGAACCTGGGAATGCCAGGATCAAAACCTGGTGCCTTACCGCTTGGCGATATCCCAACAATAACAATTGATAGTTTTAATTCTTATCAAGAAATGGTGCGGAAAGAGAGACTTGAACTCTCACAACCGAAGTTACTGGAACCTAAATCCAGCGCGTCTACCAATTCCGCCACTCCCGCATCGTTTGTACAATAAAGTACAGGTAGTTATTTTAAACTCTTCATTGAGCAACAAAAAAATAAATGGTGGCTAAGACGGGATTTGAACCTGTGACCCCATCATTATGAGTGATGTGCTCTAACCAGCTGAGCTACTTAGCCATCTTTTTTTGTTAGCACTTCATCGCTGAGTGCGGGGCGTATTATGCTGATATGACCCAAATTCGTCAACACCTTTTTTGCAAAAAAACACTTAACAGTGTTTGTTTGCAGGAAAATTAAGCTAACAGGCTAAATTTTAATAAAAATGCTGTTTTTTTAGCTTCCTTAAATACGCAGAATCTTAATTAACCCTGTACTTCTTTAATTGAGCGATATTACAAAGATAGACTAGGGCCTGTTTATCTTTTGAGGTTAAATTTGCAGCAGTGTGTTTGGTATTTAGACAAGGCAAAGCCTATGTAGTGTGGTTATTCCCCATAAATAGGCGATAACGCAGAATAAATGCCAAACATGCGCTGCCCGAAGGGTTCTGCCTAGGGGCAATTTACTCTTTGTTGCTCGGTTTTTACTTAGCCCACTAGGTTACAAACCTCGCGCCGCGATTAAATAGCCCCTAGATTGAACAAATTTCAATCCTAAAAGGTCAACAGGCCCTGATTGTGCTCAATTATTATTTTTATAATACTTAAATACAAAAAAGGCTCGTAAAAACGAGCCTTTAAAAATTATTACCAAGTGAAATTGGTTTAATTTGTACTTATACGTTGAACAAGAAGTTCATTACATCGCCATCTTTAACAATGTACTCTTTACCTTCTTGACGCATCTTACCTGCTTCTTTTGCGCCACTCTCACCTTTAAAGGCAACAAAGTCGTCAAAAGCAATAGTTTGCGCACGAATAAAGCCACGCTCGAAGTCGGTATGGATTTTACCCGCTGCTTGTGGTGCTGTAGCACCTACAGGGATTGTCCATGCGCGTACTTCTTTTACGCCAGCTGTAAAGTAAGTTTGTAATTGTAGTAATTCATAACCACCACGAATAACAAGGTTAAGACCTGGCTCTTCTAGGCCAAGATCAGCCATAAACTCAAGCTTATCTTCGTCATCTAATTCTGAAAGCTCAGATTCGATAGCTGCACATACAGGAACAACAATCGCATCTTCAGCTGCGGCAATTGCGCGTACACGATCAAGGTATGGGTTATTTTCAAAACCATCTTCAGCAACGTTTGCAATATACATTGTTGGTTTAATCGTTAAGAAGTTTATAGAGCTAATTGCTGCTTTTTCTTCTTTAGTTAGTGCTAAACCACGTAAAGTTAAGCCTTCGTCAAGATGCACTTTTACTTTTTCAAGTACAGCATTTTGCTCTTTAGCGTCTTTATCGCCACCTTTAGCTTTTTTTGAATTACGGAAAAGAGCTTTTTCAGCACTATCCATATCAGCAAGCACTAACTCAGTGTTGATTACGTCAATATCGTCAGCAGGGTCAATAGTGCCTGCTACGTGTATGATGTTTTCATCTTCAAAACAGCGAACTACGTGGCCAATTGCATCAGTTTCACGAATGTTAGCTAAAAACTGGTTACCAAGGCCTTCACCTTTAGATGCGCCTTTTACTAAGCCAGCAATGTCTACAAATTCCATACTAGTGGTAAGAACTCGTTGAGGATTAACAATTTTAGCAAGTTCGTCTAGACGAGGATCTGGCACAGGTACCACACCTGTATTAGGCTCAATGGTACAAAAAGGAAAGTTAGCGGCTTCAATACCCGCTTTAGTTAGTGCATTGAAAAGCGTTGATTTACCAACGTTAGGCAAGCCAACGATGCCACATTTAAAACCCATAGTAAGATACCTTGTTTAGATTCGTTTAAACGATGTGCTTGAACCCAAGTTATTAGGGTTTAAACGAATGTAGTCTGTTTTGTGCTTTTAACACACCATCTTTTGCAAGTATTTCCATGCAACGAACTGCTTCATCAACAGCAGCATCCATTTTTTCTTGGTCTGCTTTGGCCGCTTTTCCAAGCACCCAACCAGTAACCATTTCACGATGCCCCGGATGACCTACACCAATGCGCAAGCGCATAAAGTCTTTTTGATTTGCCATTTTTGCAATAATGTCTTTTAAACCATTATGACCGCCATGCCCGCCGCCTTTTTTTAACTTGGCAACGCCTGGGTCTAAATCCAATTCGTCATGGGCAACTAAAATGTCCTCGACAGGGATTTTGAAAAAATTAGCTAAACTACCGACCGCTTTACCACTTAAATTCATGTAAGTAGTGGGGATCAATAATTTGAATTCTTGGCCTTGAATGATCACTTTGCCTGTAAGGCCGTGATATTTAGGATCGTATTTTAGGGTGCAGTTGTAGCGTGCAGCGATTTGCTCGATGAACCAAGCACCTGCATTGTGGCGTGTGTTTGCGTATTCGGGGCCTGGATTAGCCAGGCCCACAAGCATTTGAATAGAATTCAAGGTTGCGAGACCTTAAAAATTATTCTGCTGCTGCAGCGTCGTCTTCAACTGGAGCTGCTTTGTTTGCTTTGATAGTCAGGATAGACTGATCATGGTCTTCGCCTTTACCTAAATCTACAGAGCTAACGCCTTTAGGGAAAGTAAGGTCAGAAATATGAACAGAATCGCCAACAACAAACTTAGAAACATCTACTTCAATGAATTCTGGAAGTGCTTTTGGAAGACACGTAATTTCAACTTCAGTTAACTGGTGAACAACAGTTGCGCCAGCTTTAGTTACAATATCTTCACCGATGAAGTGAAGAGGAACTTTAGTTTGAAATTTATGAGTAGCATCTACACGTTGGAAATCAAGGTGAGTAAGCTTAGGCTTGAATGGGTGGCGTTGGATATCTTTTAAGATTACTTCAACAGCTTCGCCATCAACGTTAAGCGTAAGGATATGCGTGTAAAAACCTTCGTCTTCTTGTGCTTTGATCATATCTTTATGAGCAAAAGTAAGAGATAAAGCTTCTTTGTCAGCTCCGTAAAGGATTGCAGGAACTTTGTCTTCACGACGTAGGCGGCGGCTCGCACCAGTACCAGTTTCTACGCGAAGTTCAGCGTTATATGTATAAGTTTTGTTAGACATGATGTCTCCAGTTATTAAAATGTGTAGGGCCTTTGCGACCAAGGTCCCTAGCCAAAAGGCGCGCTATCATACCACCACGCCCAGACAAAATAAACATCGCTTACAAAAAAAGCGCCAAAAGGCGCTTTTATACTCAGGAATGTTTAATTTTAGTGTTCAAACATCGCTGAGATAGATTCTTCGTTACTAATACGACGAATAGTCTCTGCTAACATGTCAGCAAGCGTAAGTACCTTAATTTTATCAAGGGCTTTAAGCTCGTCAGATAGCGGAATTGAGTCAGTTACAATTACTTCGTCAATCATCGAGTCACGTAAGTTTTCTGCTGCTTTACCTGAAAGAATAGGGTGCGTTGCGTATGCAAATACGCGCTTAGCGCCATGTTCTTTAAGTGCTTCTGCTGCTTTACATAACGTACCACCGGTATCAATCATATCATCTACGATAATACAATCACGACCTTCAACATCACCAATAATATGCATTACTTGAGAAACGTTTGCTTGAGGGCGACGTTTGTCAATGATTGCTAAATCGGTATCGTTTAGTAGTTTTGCAATTGCACGTGCGCGTACAACACCACCAATATCTGGAGATACAACAACGACGTCTTCAAAGTCGCGTTCTTTCATATCTTCAAGTAATACAGGGCTGCCAAATACGTTGTCTACTGGTACATCAAAGAAGCCTTGGATTTGTTCAGCGTGTAAATCAACCGTAAGAACACGGTCAACACCAACGCTTGATAAGAAATCGGCAACAACTTTAGCGGTAATTGGAACACGAGCAGAACGTACACGACGGTCTTGGCGCGCATAACCAAAATAAGGAATGACGGCAGTAATACGACCTGCAGATGCACGACGTAGAGCATCAACCATAACGATAAGTTCCATTAGGTTATCGTTTGTAGGGGCACAGGTTGATTGCAAGATAAAAACGTCCGAGCCACGAACATTTTCATTTATTTGAACACTGATCTCACCGTCACTAAAACGGCCAACAACAGCATCGCCTAATTCAATATATAAACGTTTTGCAACTTTTTGAGCTAACTCAGGTGTTGCGTTACCAGCGAAGAGCTTCATGTCAGGCACGGTAGGGTTCCTCAGGCACTGAATATTTGGACTAACGGGCAATGATAAATACCACTGCGAGTTAACTTATGATTACTTGTACGTTACTTCATTGATCGAATATGGCGGTTAACTCCGTATGAGCAGGTGAGACATTTGCGCTTGAAGCCACAAAACCCTGCCAAGTATGGGGGAGATTTTCAAGTACATCTTGTGCTTGAACTTGACTAGCAAATTCGACAAAACAACATGAACCTGTTCCGGTCATCTTCGACGGTGCGTATTTTAGCAACCACTGGAGGGTTTTTTCAACCTCGGGGCAAAGCTTTTTAACTAAAGGCTCACAATCGTTGGTTAAAGTATGGTGTTTCCAATCGCCTATTATTTTTGGTGTGTCGCGTTTTAAATCTGGATGTGTAAATATTTTTGCGGTACTTACATGTTGGTTTGGGTGTACAACGCAGTACCATTTTTGTTCAAGTTTTACCTGGTGTAATTTCTCACCAATACCATGCGCTATGGCGCTTTGCCCTTGTATGAACACCGGAACATCAGCCCCTAATTTAAGTCCTAATTGGGCTAGAATTTCTAAATTTAGTTCTAATTTCCATAATTTATTTAGGGCTAATAAAGTACTTGCGGCGTCGGATGAACCACCTCCAACACCTCCGCCCATCGGTAAGCGTTTAATTAAATTTATTTTTACACCCAAAGAGGTTTTACAGTGTGTTTGTAATAATAAAGCGGCTTTATAGATGAGATTATCATTTAGGGGTATGTCTTTAGTATCACCACCGACAGAAATACCACCGTCTGTTGTTAGCTCAAAATGCAACTCATCACCAAAATTTAAAAAAGTAAATAAGGTTTCTAGTTCATGATAGCCATCTTCTCGGCGAGCATTAATATGTAAAAATAAATTGAGTTTTGCCGGAGCAATAAGTGAAAAAGAGGTTTTGTTATTCATACTTATTTAAACTGCCAATCGTAGAGTTGAATTTTTATTTTTATTTGTTGGTGCTTTAACGTCAGTTTAGTAGGTAACCAGTAACCTGCGTTTTGTACGTAAGTGCCGTAATCTATTTGCCATTTCTTGCCTGCATTATCAAACCATAATACTTGCTTTGCGCGGCCTAGTTCATCAACGACTAAACTTTGATCGTCAATGGTGCCCTTAAGCCAGTTATCGGCGTTATCAACAGGGAGTGTAAAACCCGTTAAACGCTTTAAAAGCTCTGCAGCATTAGTATCAAAGTACTCATCGCCGTCAAACTCTAATTCAGCACCATTTGCTGTTTGTTTAAGCGACAAAATACGAGTACCAATAAAAGTAGTCAGTATTAAATTATTGGAATTTGTTGTTTGCTGCCAATTTAAGTTTGCAGATTGACGCTCTTCTGGGCTTATAAACGCGAGTTTACCCTCGACCTGCCAAGTTTTTTGAGCAGCTAAATGTGGCTTCCAATCATCATAAAGCGTTGTTTTTGTATCAATTTGATGGGCACAGCCACCTAATAATAAAAAAAACATGAATAAAATCAAATATTGTCGAATCAAATGTTGTTCCTTACTTTCCATATTCCGCTGATTTTTGGTAAAATTACCGCCTTTGAAGTAGGGCTCAGCAATATTTGGCAAATATGACCATAATAGCACTAGGTATAAATCACAAAACCGCATCCGTAGAATTACGTGAAAAAGTGGCTTTTTCGCCTGAGCAAATTTCAGAGGCGTTGCAACAATTAAGTGGCCATGCCGACTTTAATGAAGCGGTTATTGTGTCTACCTGTAATCGAACCGAGATCTATTGTAGCCTCGCTCAGCAAAATTCCCAAACACTGTTAACTTGGCTTGCCAGTTTCCATGGTTTGGATGAACATGAACTGAGCAGCAATATATACTGCCATGAAGGTAATGACGCCATTAACCACTTAATGCGCGTAGCGTGTGGGTTGGATTCTTTGGTGTTAGGCGAGCCGCAAATTTTAGGGCAAATAAAGCAATCGTTTTTTAGTGCTAAAACCCACGATGCAATAGGGGTTACTTTTGATAGGTTGTTTCAAAAAACCTTTTCGGTAGCAAAACAAGTTCGTACTGAAACAAATATAGGCGCAAGTGCCGTGTCGGTTGCATTTGCGGCTGTTAACTTAGCAAAACATATTTATGGCAAGCTTGATCAAACCAATGTGCTATTAATTGGTGCTGGTGAAACCATTGAACTGGTTGCTAAACATTTATATCAAAATGAGCCTAAAAAAATAACGGTAGCTAATAGAACAATTGAACGTGCTCGCAGCCTTGCTGATGAAGTGTCGGCAGATGTTATCGCACTTGCACAGTTACCAGAACGTTTACATGAAGCCGATATAGTCATTAGTTCTACCGCCAGTACTTTACCTATTATTGGTAAAGGGGTGGTTGAGCAAGCGCTTAAGCAGCGCCGTCACAAGCCTATGCTATTTATAGATATTGCGGTTCCGCGCGATATAGAAAGCCAAGTAGGTGAGCTAGATGCTGCCTATTTATATTCCGTTGATGACTTACAAACCATTGTAAGCGAGAATATGGCAGCGCGTGAGCAAGCTGCACAGCAAGCGCAAATAATTATTACTGAACGCACCAAAGAATTTGCAATGTGGATGCGCTCACTCGATTCGGTAGATTTAATCCGCCATTATCGAAATGATGTACAAACAATTAAGTCAGAACTTGTAGAGCGTGCTGTTAGTCAGCTAAATACAGGTAAAGATGCAGAAAAAATTATATTAGAGCTCGCCAATAAATTAACCAATCGCTTAATGCACGCGCCTACCCGTGCAATACAAGACGCAGCGAAAAAAGGTGAAGTGGCGCAGCTAAACCAGTTGAAAAAAATGTTAGGTATTGATCAGGAATAACCGTTAAATGAAAGAGTCTGTTTATAATAAATTAGAAACCTTAGTAGAGCGTTACGAAGAAGTACAAGCGCTACTAAGCGACCCGTCGGTCATTAGTGATCAAAATCGTTTTCGTGGGCTTTCAAAAGAATACTCTGAGCTTGAAGAGATTGTAAAAACGTTTTTAACTTACAAAGAAACGCAAGATGATTTAGCCAGTGCAGAAGAAATGCTTAAAGATTCTGACCCTGAAATGCGTGAAATGGCGCAAGAAGAATATAAAGAAGCTAAAGCACAAATTTTGGTAATTGAAGATCAAATTCAAGTATTAATGTTGCCAAAAGATCCGCGAGATAACAATAACGTGTTTGTTGAAGTACGCGCTGGAACAGGCGGTGATGAAGCGGCTATTTTTGCTGGCGACTTGTTCCGTATGTACAGCCGCTATGCAGAAACTAAAAAATGGAAAGTAGAAGTTGTGAGCACCAATGAAGGTGAGCACGGTGGTTACAAAGAAGTTATTGCAAATATTAGTGGCGAAGGCGTTTACGGTCAATTAAAGTTTGAATCAGGTGTACACCGCGTACAACGTGTGCCAGAAACTGAGTCACAAGGGCGAGTTCATACCTCTGCATGTACTGTTGCGGTAATGGCGGAAGTACCAGAGGCCGAAGCGATACAAATTAATACCGCAGATTTAAAAGTTGATACATTTCGTGCATCAGGCGCAGGTGGTCAGCACGTTAATAAAACAGATTCTGCTATTCGACTTACACATATACCTACCGGTGTTGTGGTTGAGTGTCAGGATCAACGTTCACAGCATAAAAACCGTGCTAAAGCGATGTCGGTACTTGCAGCACGTTTGCAACAGGCTGAAGATGAAAAGCGCCATGCGGCAGAAGCATCTGAACGTCGTGACTTAGTAGGTAGTGGCGATCGTTCTGAACGTATCCGTACTTATAACTACCCACAAGGTCGTATTACCGATCATCGTATTAACTTAACACTTTATCGCTTGAATGAAGTGGTAGCGGGTGATTTAAGCTGCGTTATTGACCCATTAATGCAAGAACATCAAGCTGACTTATTAGCGGCTATGGGCGACGAGTAATCGTGAGCCAAACTCTTGAACAAGCTATTGCTGCAGGCGCTAATTTATTAGCACCTAGCAGCGAAAGTGCTAAATTAGACGCACAAGTTTTACTTCTACATATTCTTCAAAAACCTCACAGTTACCTTTTTACTTGGCCAGAGCATGCGCTTAATGCCGAACAACAACAGCAATTTAATACCTTTTGCCAAAGACGTTTAAACGGTGAACCTGTTGCACATATTACGGGGCAACGTGAATTTTGGAGCTTATCGCTTGAAGTTAACGCAACAACTTTAATACCTCGACCAGATACCGAAACGTTAGTAGAACAAGCGCTTGAAGTGGCTGTACCTGCTACAGCTAAAGTGCTTGATTTAGGCACGGGTACTGGTGCAATAGCGCTGGCATTGGGTAGTGAAATGCCTAATTGGCAAATTATTGCAGTAGATAGAGTAAGCGATGCAGTTGCACTGGCTACACGTAACCAGCAGCGATTGGCGATTAATAACGTTCACGTTAAGCAAAGCAACTGGTTTAGCGAGTTACATGGTGAGAAATTCAACCTAATTGTCACTAACCCGCCTTATATTGAAAGCAGTGATATACATTTAAATCAGGGCGATGTGCGCTTTGAGCCTTTGTCGGCATTAGTGGCTGATGATTGTGGAATGTCTGATATTAAACAAATAATTACACAATCACGTGACTATTTGTTATCTAGTGGCTATCTTTTAATAGAACACGGTTTTGAGCAAGGTGAAGCTGTTCGTCATTTTTTCAAAAAAATGGCATTTGTGAATATTAAAACAGTGAAAGACTTTGGTGATAATGACCGTGTAACGTTTGCACAGTGGCCCTAAAGAATAATAATTGCCTGCTAGTGCGTTAAATAATGCCATGAAGGAATTTCGACTATGATGGGTGATTTTTTATTTTCAGATGAACCAGAAGAAGCAATCAATGAAATTGAGCTCGGTACCTGGAAAGTATTAATCGTTGATGATGAACCTGAAGTTCATGCTGTGACAAAGCTAGCGTTGAGTGATTTTGAGTTTCAAAATAAACGCTTAGAATTTATTAGTGCGTACTCAGGTGCTGAAGCAAAAGAGCTTGTGAAAGAGCATCCCGACGCTGCAATTGTTTTGCTTGATGTAGTAATGGAAACCGATGATGCCGGTTTGCAAGTTGCTAAGTTTATTCGTGAAGAAGCTAAAAATAATCATATTCGGATTATTTTAAGAACGGGTCAACCCGGCCAAGCACCTGAACGGCAAGTGATTGTTAATTATGACATTAACGATTACAAATCAAAAACAGAGTTAACGGCTCAAAAACTATTTACTGTTATTATGTCGAGCCTGCGCTCGTATCGGGATATTATTTCGATTGAACAGTCACGCGAAGGGCTTGAGAAAATAATTATAGCGTCTCGTGATATTTTTTCTGCGCATTCAATAGAGCACTTTATTGAAGGCGTTATGCAGCAGTTAACATCTTTACTTGGTGTTGCGGATCAAGCAGTGTATGCAAGCACTTTAGTTGCGCAGAACCCAGAGAGTGGAAATAATAAAAAATTAATCGTTTGTTCTGGCACTGGTGATTTTGAACAAAGTGAAGGTAAAGAGCTTGAAAACGTACTACAAATTGAACAGTTGAGTGCATGTCATCAGGCACTTAATGAAAAAAGTATTATTTATAAAGATAATTACTTATTTGCGTATTGCAGCAGCAAGTATAATCACAACTCAATATTATTTATATCAGGAATCCCAAAAGATTTAACTGATATACAGCGACATTTAATTAAAATTTTCTCGCAAAATGTACAGCTTGCGTTTGAAAACGTACAGCTTCAGTCTGAAATGAGACAACACAGTAAAACTCATTGATAAGTATAAGCGGTTCTTAGCCGTTTTCTTAATTAGATTTTTATAAAACAGAAGTATAGGGGCATATGGATTATTTAGCAGTAAAGCACTTACACATGGCAATTGCGATGTTAAGTGTGATTTTATTTTATGTTCGCGCTTTTTCGCGAATGGGCAGTGGTAACTTAGCAAAAAATAAAGGGGTAATGATCGGCAGTCACAGCATAGATACTTTACTATTAGTGTCAGCACTTACGCTTATATTTATGGCTAAAATAAACCCGTTTGAACAATATTGGTTATTAGAAAAAATAGTATTAGTGGTTATATATATTGGTATTGGGGCTAAAAGTGCCAGACAAACTAAAATGACCGCTAAAGTTGCTTACGTTTTGGTTAACACTGCTGTTATTTTGGCGATAGGTTATTTAGCGACGTCTAAATCAGCTTTTTTGCTTTAAGTAATATCTGACTATTTGAGCTTTATAGTTGTTTTGTAAAGCTCAAATACGACTCCCTTTCAGAAAATATTCAAAAACATCTCTATATTGGTATATAGCTTTAAAGTTAGGTAAACTACGCCTTCGTTTTCTAAAATGTTGCAGTATTAATGACTACCCTCGGGTTTGACGAACACGATGAATCTTATCTTGATGATGCTTACGATGAATTTACACCTCCAGCGATTTACCGCTGTATTAAAGCAGAGTCAAAATGGGACCCTCAGATAGATTTAACACCATGTTATGAAACTTTAACTGACTTTGAACAGCAAATTTCAGCGCTGTGTTTAAAAGTGAGTGATGAGCACGATCGCTTCGAAAAATTATTAGATATGTTTTACAGCGATTGGCTATTTAGTGCCTCAGGCTTAAAAGTGCCTGAATACAAATTAAATACATTAAGCTATACGCTTTCTATGCGAAGTGGCTCACCAACAACGCTTGCAATTATACTTTGCCACTTTTTACAACAAGCTAACTTTGATACAAATCTTAGTCTTACGCTGGGTGATGTTGGTGTTCATGTGGCGATAAGTGATGAAGAGGGCTACATAATTGAGCCAAGCAGCGGGCAACAAAGCTGGTATATCATCCCTGAAAACGCAGATGAAGATGATGGACAAGAACAAGAGCCTTTAGAGTTAATTTTTGATGACGAAGTATATAAGCTATTTTTAGCTCAGCAAAAATGGTCTTTCATTAGCGAAAACAAATTTGGTCATGCTTTGACCTGTGTAGAGATGCTAATGGAGCTAATAGGCGACGACCCGTATGAGAGACGCGACAGAGGTTACTTATTAAATCAGCTCGGTTGCCCTAAAATGGCACGTGATGATTTACAGTTTTTTGTCGATGAGTGTCCGGACGATCCTGCAATAGAGATAATTCAACACCAAATAGAAGAACTAGAAGATAATAATAAAACGCACCATTAAGAATAGGAATAATTATGGTTGAAACTCAAAGCGCATTAATTACAAATGATGCCGTTGTGCTTGGTCTGCTTGCTATTATTTTGGGATTTATTTTTAAAACCTCAAATAGTGAGCGTCCAGCTTTAAAACGATTTTATAAATACGTACCTGCTTTACTACTGTGTTACTTTTTGCCATCACTATTAAATACCTTTGGTATTGTAGACGGTAATAAATCCAATGTTTATTATGTGGCTTCGCGCTACTTACTGCCTGCTTGTTTAATACTGCTTACAATTAGTATTGATTTAAAAGCCATTATTAACTTAGGCCCGAAAGCGCTCATTATGTTTTTAGTGGGTACATTAGGCATTGTTATTGGCGGGCCATTAGCTATTTTAGTCGTGAGTGCATTTGATCCAAGTATTGTTGGTGGTCATGGGCCCGATGCAGTATGGCGCGGTATGACAACCGTTGCGGGTAGCTGGATTGGCGGTGGTGCTAACCAAGCCTCAATGAAAGAGATGTTTGAAGTTGGTGGTGATATATTTTCTGTAATGATTACAGTAGATGTAATAGTCGCGAATATTTGGATGGCTGTTTTATTGTTAATGGCAGCAAACCATAAAAAGATTGATGCAGCTACGGGGGCTGATACAAGCGCAATTGAAGACTTAAAAAAACGTGTTGAAGCCTATCACGCTGAACACGCGCGCATTCCTACTCTTAACGATTACATGACGCTGCTTGCAATTGCATTTGGTATAACCGGTTTAGCGCATTTTTGTGCTGACTTTTTAGGTCCGTACTTTGGCACTACTTATGAGTGGGCAAAAGAGTACAGCTTAAACAGTAAATTCTTTTGGCTAATTGTTATATCAACAACGATTGGCATAGGCTTATCGTTTACTAAAGTGAGACAAATAGAAGCGTTTGGCGCTTCAAAAGTAGCTTCTAGCTTTTTATATATTTTAGTTGCATCGATTGGTTTGCATATGAATGTAACCGCTATTTTTAATAACCCAGGGTTATTTTTAGTTGGTGCCATTTGGATGTTAGTGCATGCAAGTATAATGTTAGTAGTAGCTAAACTAATTAAAGCACCGTTATTTTATATGGCTGTGGGCTCGCAAGCTAATGTAGGTGGTGCAGCGTCTGCACCTGTTGTAGCATCAGCGTTTCATCCCTCATTAGCACCTGTTGGTGTCCTGTTAGCTGTACTGGGCTATGGTGTGGGTACGTATATGGCTTATATTTGTGGATTAATGATGCAAGCAGTTGCACCTTAAGGAATTTAAATGAAAGATAAAATTATTAAAATCAACGAAATTGAACTAGCAAACAACAAACCGTTTGTATTGTTCGGTGGTATTAACGTATTAGAATCTCGCGATTTAGCTATGCGTGTTGCAGAGCACTACGTAGAAGTTACGACGAAACTCAATATTCCTTATGTATTTAAAGCGTCATTTGATAAGGCTAACCGTTCTTCAATAAATTCGTACCGTGGTCCTGGTATGGAAGAAGGTTTAAAAATATTTGAAGAGATTAAAAACACCTTCAACATACCGCTTATTACCGATGTACACGAACCGCATCAAGCAGCACCTGTTGCTGAAGTTGTTGATGTAATTCAGTTACCAGCCTTTTTAGCACGTCAAACAGATTTAGTTGTGGCGATGGCTAAAACAGGTGCAATTATTAACGTGAAAAAACCACAGTTTTTAGCGCCACACGAAATGCGCCATATCATTACTAAATTTAATGAAGCGGGTAATAATAACATCGCACTTTGTGAGCGTGGTTCTAGCTTTGGTTACAACAACTTAGTGGTTGATATGCTGGGTATGGATGACATGAAAGCAATGGCGCCTGTTATTTTTGATGCAACACATGCACTTCAACGCCCAGGTGGCCGAGCTGATTCTGCTGATGGTCGTCGTGCACAAGCTGCAGAGCTTGCGCGCAGCGGTATGGCGCTGGGTATTGCAGGTTTATTTATTGAGGCGCATCCAAATCCTAACGAAGCTAAATGTGATGGCCCATGTGCGTTAGCACTTAGTAAGTTAGAAGGGTACTTAACGCAAATGAAAGCAGTTGATGATTTAATTAAAAGCTTTGCCCCACTTGATACAAGTGCAAGCGATTTATAATTAAGCATGATGTTTATTAAAAAGCGACTCAGGTCGCTTTTTTTATGCCTTTAATATACACAAACTTATATGATGTATATAATCCCACGCATAAGAAAAACTAATTCTAAGCTTGGTTATTATGTCAAGACGGGTACCTCCATTAAACGCATTAAAAGCCTTTGAAGCGGCTGCGCGCCATTTAAGTTTTACGAAGGCTGCAGAAGAGCTCTATGTAACGCAGGCGGCAGTAAGTCATCAAATAAAAACACTAGAAGAACATTTAGGCTTAAAGTTGTTTTTACGTAAAAATCGCTCATTACTATTAACTGAAGAAGGCCAAGGCTATTTTTTAGATATAAAAGAGATTTTTACTCAGCTTATTGATGCCACTGAAAAGCTATTAGCCCGTGGTGCTAAAGGTTCATTAACAGTAAGCTTAACACCCAGTTTTGCTATTCAATGGTTGGTACCTCGTTTGAGTTTATTCAATGAGTTACACCCAGAGATAGACGTGCGAATAAAAGCGCAAGATCAAGATGAAAACTCACTGACTGATGACGTAGATATTGCTATTTACTATGGAAGAGGTCATTGGAATGGCGTACAAGCGTACAAACTTCATACCGAATATTTAGTACCACTTTGTAGTCCTATGTTATTAAGCGGGCCAAAGCCGCTTGATCAACCTAGTGATTTAGCGCATCACACCTTATTGCATGACACGACACGTAAAAACTGGAAAACGTGGATGAAAACCGCAGGTGTGCGTAACATTCAGGTTAATCAAGGGCCTATATTTAGTC
The DNA here is from genome assembly GCF_015864365.1 of Pseudoalteromonas sp. SWXJ133. Classification (NCBI taxonomy): domain Bacteria; kingdom Pseudomonadati; phylum Pseudomonadota; class Gammaproteobacteria; order Alteromonadales; family Pseudoalteromonadaceae; genus Pseudoalteromonas; species Pseudoalteromonas sp. SWXJ133. The sequence goes on along the minus strand of NZ_JADYXJ010000007.1, from coordinate 31,138 downwards.
ACTCTTCAATGGTGTTACAAGCTGCAGTGCATGGGCAAGGTGTGGCAATTGGTAATAGTGTATTAGCTAAACCTGATATAGATGCAGGGCGTTTGGTTATTCCGTTTAATCACAGTTTAGAGAGTAAAAATGCATATTACTTAGTACTTCGTGAATCGCAAACAGAGCTTGGTAAAATAGTCTCGTTTAAAGAGTGGATGCTGAGCTTAGTAGAGCATGAGCAGGAATATGAGTATTAATAATGATTGAATGGTTTAAAAGCACGGCGCAACCTGCAATTGCACAGTTTATATTTGCGCATGGCGCAGGCGCTGGTAGCGATTCTGACTTTATGCAGCACATGGCAAAATTAATAAGCGAGCAAGGTGTTGATGTTGGTTTATTTGATTTTGAGTATATGCAAATTGCTAAACAAACCAATAAACGTAGGCCTCCCGAGCGAGCGCCAAAGCTACTTATTTATTATGAGCAAATACTTGCGCAAACGCAGCCAGATTTACCGTTATTTATAGGCGGTAAATCGATGGGCGGACGCATGGCATCAATGCTTGCGTGCAGCACAGAGCAAAGACTTTCGGGTGTTATTGCATTTGGTTATCCATTTCATCCGCCGGGTAAGCCAGAAAAGTTACGCACCGATCATTTTGCTGATATTGTTTGCCCTTTTTTAGTATTACAGGGCGAGCGAGATACATTTGGTACACGTGAAGAACTACTTACTATGGAAATGCCAAAACAGCCTTTACTCACATGGCTGACTGATGGCGATCATTCATTAAAACCACGTAAAAAAAGTGGCGTAACTGAACTGCAAAATAGAGAAACAGCAGCGTTAAGTGCCGTTGAATTTATTAAGCAACAAGTAGAGATGTGTTAAGACTCGATTAGGGGATTAGATGATTAAATTATTTTTAATGGCCGGCAGTATTTTTTGTATGCTCTCGGTTATGTTAGGTGCATTTGCTGCCCATGGTTTAAAAAGCCGTTTATCGGAGTATTCATTAGGGGTTTTTAAAACAGCTGCTGAGTATCAAATGGTGCATGGCCTTGCACTTATTGCGGTGGCTATTTTAATTAAATGGGGCATAAACCTGAGTTGGGCTGGTGGCTTTTTTATAACGGGCACACTACTTTTTAGTGGCAGTTTATATTTACTCGCTCTAACAGATATGAAGTGGCTAGGGCCGATAACACCGCTTGGTGGATTGTGCTTTATTATTGGTTGGATTGTTATTTTAGTGCAAGTTGCACGATTTAAGTTTTAAAGAGTTTAAGGGTTAATATGTCTAGTGTTGTGATTTATTGTCGTAGTGGTTTTGAAAGCGATGCCGCTGCTGAAATAACGTTTCATGCTGCAGAGCAGGGTTTTGCAGGGTATGTAAAAGCAAAGCCAAATACAGGTTATGTTGTTTACGAATGTTTTGAAGCGCATCACAGCGACGAAATAATCAAAAAAGTCGATTTTAAAAATATGGTGTTTGCACGCCAATGGTTTGCCGGCACATTACTTGAAAACATGCCAGTAGAGGACCGTGTAAGTGCAGTAGTTGAAGCTGCTAAAGATTTTACATTGTGCTCAGAGCTACGTGTAGAAACGCCAGATACAAATGAAGGCAAAGAGCTTTTAACGTTCTGTAAAAAAATATCAACGCCGCTTAAAAAAGCCCTCGAAAAACAAAATACAGTACTGCGAGAGCCAAAAGCAAACCGCCCAGTAATGCATGTCATGTTTTTAACAAACAATACGGCTTATGTTGGTTACTCGTATAGCTTTAATAATTCTCCATTTTTCATGGGTATTTTACGCCTTCGTATGCCAAGCGATGCACCGAGTCGTTCAACGTTAAAACTCGATGAAGCGTTTAATGTATTTATTCCTGAGCAGCAACGTGAATCACGCGTGGCAGCGGGTATGCGCAGTGTTGATTTAGGTGCATGCCCGGGTGGTTGGACTTATCAGCTTGTACGCCGTGGTATGTTTGTAAGTGCGATTGATAACGGTCCAATGAACGACGATTTAATGCAAACGGGGCAAGTTAAACATTTTAGAGCAGATGGTTTTAAATATCGCCCAGAAAAAAGAAATATTACTTGGTTAGTGTGCGATATGGTAGAAAAACCAACCAAAGTGACGACGCTAATGATTGACTGGGCAGTAAATGCATACGCAAAAGAGTTTATATTTAACTTAAAGCTACCTATGAAAAAGCGCTTTGATAGTGTTTATGAGTGTCTTTCGATGATCAGAAAAGAGCTTGAGAAACATGGTATTAATTACGAGTTACAAGCTAAACATCTCTATCATGATCGTGAGGAAATAACCGTTCATTTAAATGTGACTAAAGTGCCACAAAATCTATACAGCTAACATTTTCATGTGGTAGTAAAAATGGGTCGCTAGACCCATTTTTACTTTTAATTTCTGTATTTAGGACGATAGTTATCAACCCATAAACGCGTTGCACCACACACTGCAACGGGCATAACGATTAAGTTTATAAATGGTATAGCGGTTAATAGCATAACGGCAAAACCAAACCCATATGACAAACCTTGTTTAGCTTTTAAATCGTCTTTCATCTGTTTAAAGTCAATTTTGTGGTTATCAAACGCATAGTCTTCGTATTGCACAGCGTACATCCAACAGGTAAATAACACCCACAGAATTTGCCCTATGACAGGTAATATCCAAAGTAATATAAAAAAGCCAATAGCGCGGGGAAGGTAGTAACAAAGCTTTGTCCACTCACGGGCAAGCATTCTAGGTACATCTTTAACTAATTCAGAAAAACCGTCATCATTAATTTTTTGACCCGTTAAATAAAGCTCCACTTTTTCGCTTAATAAAGCATTAAAGGGGGCTGCAATAAAATTAGTAATTATAGTAAATAGCATACTGTAGCTAAATAATACGACTAATACAGCAATTGGCCACATTAGCCATTCAAGCCAGCTTAACCATTCTGGTAGCATGTTACTGATGTAGCTAAAGCTATCACTTAGCCATCCAAATAAGAAAAACAACGAACTACCAAATAGTAAAACATTAATTAAAAGCGGGATAAGTACAAAACGCTTTAACCCTTTTTGGCTAATTAATTTAAATCCCGAAAAAAAATATTCCATACCTTGTGTGATCTGCACTGTAACCTCAAAAAATATTCACCATTAGCGACAGTATAAATAGCTTAATTATTTTGAACAGTATTTTTAAGTAACAAAGTGTTAGCTTTAATACGTTGGTTTTACTCATATAGTAGTAATAGGCGTTCATAAATATGTAATTATTAATAGAGGTCGGGCTGATTGCTTTTTTACTAATAAAATAAAAAACTTAATAATCATGACTATACTTAACTTTACTACGTAGAAAAAAAGCATCTGCTTGAGGCTTTTTGTTGTATCAATATGTATAAATAATGCGAGCAAATGGAAATGGGTACTGATAGGTTAAAAAAGTTATTATCTCACCAGCAAGGTATTTTATCTAAAATTGCATTAGGGGTACCTTTAAATGAAGTACTTACTGAAATTTGTTTATCAATAGAGCAGATTATTGATGATGAATCTGCTAGGTGTTCTATTTTATCAGTTAAAGGCCAGCAGCTTTTTCATTGCGCAGCCCCTAATATTCATCCAGAGTACTGTAGTTTGCTTAATGGGGTTCACATAGGGCCAAAGGTGGGATCATGTGGTACAGCAGCATTCTCGAGATCTCGCACAATTGTAGAAAATATTGAAACCTCACCGCTGTGGGAGGAATTTAAAGATTTAGCGCTAAAGTTTGATCTTAAGTCATGTTGGTCAACACCTATTTTTTCAACTCAAGCTGATTTGTTAGGCACCTTTGCTATTTATCACAGCACCCCTAAAGCTCCATCAGAGCAAGATTTAGAATTAATAGATTTTTTTGTGCACTTTTCAAGTATTGCTCTTGAGAAAAGTAACGAATTTGAGAAGACAAAACAGCTCGTCGTTAATTTACAGCACAGTAATGAAAAATTCAAAGCCTTCACCAAAGTAATGCCTGATCTCATCCTCATCTTAAGTGAAGATGGTGTATATACCGATATTTATGGTACCTCTAATGAGTTACTGCTTGATTCGACTACGGATCTTATTGGTGGAAACGTTCAAGATCTGCTTCCTCAAAAAGATGCGCAGATGATAATGGACGTAATTGAAAAAACACTTTCGACTAACGAGATGCAAATATTTGAATATGAATTAAATGTCCCGAAAGGGAGTATAGTTTTTGAAGGCCGAGCTGCTGCATTAGATCATTACCATCCTAACAATCCTACAAAAAGGCATATAGTATGGATGGCCAGAGATATTTCAATAAGGAAAAAAGCAGAGCAAGAAGTCCATAAACTCGCTTTTTACGATCCATTAACTAGCCTTCCAAATAGAAGAATGCTTAGCGACAGATTAAGCATATGTGTAGAAAATGTAAAATGTACCAAAAATATAGGAGCATTATTATTTTTAGACCTAGATAACTTTAAGCGTATTAACGACTCGCTAGGGCACAGTGCGGGCGATGAAGTACTTGTAGAGTTATCAAAAAGGTTAAGCGAAATAATAAAAGGCTCCGATACGTTGGCTCGAGCGGGCGGTGATGAATTTATTATTCTACTTAAATGCGTTGGGCAAAATACACAGCAAGCTAGCCTTGAGTGCAAAAGCGTTACTAAAGAAATTCAAAAAGCTTTTCATGATAAGTTTGAAGTGGGCAAGCTTGCGTTTCAAGTAAGTTGTAGCATCGGTATTTGCCTAATTGATAGCGTAAATACACAGGCTGGCAATATATTAAAATTTGCAGATACTGCTATGTATCGCTCTAAAAAGAAAGGGGGTAATAGCAGCAGCTTTTACGATCCAGCCTTGCAAACATTACTTGAAAAGCAAACAGAGCTAGAAACCGACATAGTGAGAGCGATTGCGTCTAATGAGTTTTGTGCTTACTTTCAGCCACAGATGAATACGCAGGGGGATGTTGTTGGTGCTGAAGCTCTCATTAGGTGGAACCATCCTCAAAGAGGGCTGATAACAGCAAACGAATTTATACCTATTGCGGAGCAATACGGACTTATTCAAAAACTACAAAATATTGTTTTGCATGATATATGTATTTTAATTAACGAGCTTAAAGTAAGCACTATCATTGACGACTCGTTTAGTGTTTCAATTAATATTAGTCAAAGTCAGTTCAATTCATCAAATTTAAAAGGTGAGCTGTTCAACACTATCAATAAATTTGATATTCGAGCATCACAAATTAAGTTAGAAATAACCGAGTCAATGCTCTCTAGTGATATAGATTATACAATTAGGCAAATGAAAGAGCTCATTGCGGCTGGCTTTTTATTTTCTATTGACGATTTTGGAACAGGGTACTCTTGCTTAGCTTATTTAAGTGCGCTTCCTGTTAAAGAATTGAAAATAGATAAAAACTTTATTGATAAAATTTTAGATAATGGAATTGGCTTTAATATTGCGCAAACAATTATTAGTTTAGGAAAAAGTTTAAACTTAGCCGTAGTTGCAGAGGGCGTAGAAACAGCAGAGCAATATGACTTACTTAAAAAAATGAACATTGACACTATGCAAGGCTACTTAGTTGCAAAGCCGATGGATAAAGAGCGTTATTTAAAATGGCATAGTGCTAAAACCAATCTGCAATAATACTAAATCAATTTTTGGGATTAAATCTGACGCTAACAGTGTTAAAAATTTCTGATATACGACTGCGTAGATGCAGGAAGTAGATCAATCCAGAAGCAATTAGTGATAACAACTAAATAACGAAATTTTTGCCTTGTTATCGACACGGTTATCTCCAAAATTGATTACTTAAAGGCCAATATTTATTAATTGCTAATAACCAATAACCAATAACCAAGTAGAAACTTCGTATGTGCTAGGTCATTTTTGCTTTTTCTAGCTGCTAGAATTACCCAAATTATATGCTAAATAAGGACTAAAGATTTTTTGGTTAAACAATGCTAAGCTACGCCCGCTTGAATATATTATTTAAAGCTTAGTAAACTTATAACAATGAATGGAAGCTTTATGCAGTTAGTCGATTTGAACCCTAATGATCCCGATGTAGTAAATGTATTTGACGATATAGACCGACTTATAAATTCTTTATATCCTGTTGCTACAGCGCAGTCTCTGGAGTTAAACGAATTAACCTTACCCAATGTGTATGCTATTGGTTTAAAAACTGATGAAGGTATTATTGCCTGTGGTGCGATTGTAGAGAAATTTGATACTCAGCCTTATGGCGAAATAAGACGTTTATATGTAAAACCAAGTCATCGTGGTAAAGGGCTATCAAGACGTATTATGCAGATTTTATTACATCAAGCTGGCGAAAAGAAAATCCCGTTAATACGTTTAGAAACAGGTCCAAAACAAATAAAATCAATCAATTTATATGAAAATTTAGGCTTTAAACGCTGTAGCAGTTTTGGCTCATATGTAGATAACCCACAAAGTGTATTCATGGAATTAGGGCTTAGCCAATAAGCTTATTAACGCTACGACATGTTAAAGCTTAATGTGTCGTAAATATCAGGTCCATGATCATTCATTTTATTCTAATTTAGATTAGCTTAAAGAAGCTACTTATTATTGCTTTGCAATAAACGCCATGAGCAAACTAATCACTATAAAAATGCTTTTATGGTGATGCAAAAAATACTTCACTGTTTTTAACACCTGTCTTCGTATAAAATCTGCCTCGATAATTAGTGACTAACTTACAAAGCGAGAATTTTTATCTTTTCTAAAAGTAGCAATAAACAAATGAGCGAAATAACAGTAGTAACCCACAATGGTAATTTTCATGCAGATGACGTTTTTAGTATTGCGGTACTTAAACATGTTTTGCCAACGTTTAAACTGGTACGTACTCGCGATAAAGCGCTTATAGAAAGTGCCGGCTTTGTAATTGATGTAGGTGGCGAATACGATCCTGAAACTAATCGCTTTGATCATCATCAACGTGGTGGTGCAGGCGAGCGAGAGAATGGCATCCCTTTTTCATCATTTGGTTTAGTGTGGAAAAAATACGGCTTAGCGCTATGTGATGATAACCAAGCTGTTGCTGATAGAGTGGATTCAGGCTTAGTTTCAACCATTGATGCCATTGACTGTGGTCATGTTGAAGGTGTATCAAAAGGGATAAGCCTGAGCCAAACAATCTCAATGTTTAATCCTACATGGGAAGAAGAAAGTAACTTTGATATCTGTTTTGATGAAGCTGTTGAATTTGCAGCTCGCATGCTCATTCGTTTTATCGCCTCAGCTCACGGTAGTGTAAATGCAAAAGCGATCGTTGCTAAAGCAATTGAAAATGCAGAAGATGCCAGAGTAATCGTGCTTGAAAAATACACACCGTGGAAAAAAACAGTGCATATTTTATCAAGCGATGCGTTATACATGGTCTACCCATCGCATTCTGGGCAATGGATATTACAAACAGTACCCGTTGAGCCTGGCTCGTTTGAAGATAGAAAGCCGCTTCCTAAAGCATGGTCAGGTTTATCTGATCAAGCGTTTGTAGATGAAACCGGTATAGACGACGCTGTGTTCTGTCACAATGGTTTATTTATAGCGGGCACTAAGTCGTTTGAAAGCACAATGAAACTTGCCACTATGGCGCTTGAAGTGTAATTAATGCTTTGTAGTAAGTAATTGAACTAAAAATGAAAATAGTATAAAGTTCGAATGTTACACTTATGTTTCTTCGGTTTTTGATGTATTTGAACTAGATCAAATTCTTATAAGGACGAAGCTATAGTAGCTGGGCATAAAATCTAAGCTCAGTTACAAACTAATTAAAAGAAGAAATACAAATGAAAAAATTACTGCTTATTATACCAACTGTTTTATTACTAGCTGCATGTACCCCATCTGTGGATGATTATGTTGAAGATCCTGAGCTTTTATCTGAAGCAATGCAATCGTGTTCAAAAGCAGCAATGGAAGGTAGAGAAATACTTGGTGACAAGTGTGATAACGTAGCTAAAGCTCAAAAAAAATTAGTAGATAATGTACTTAAAGGTTTAATGAATTAATTCATTTTAAAGCTATATTATTTAATATTTTAGCTCCTCAATATGTTTCAAGTATTGCGGAGCTTTTCTATTCTTAAAGATGCATATTGATTTACAACGCCGCAAAATTTGTTCCTCAAATATACTCATAAACTCTCTCTTAGCATCACAAATATTATGCGGAAATATTTATTAAATCCTTATTTTATACGTGTTACCGAGCCGTGATTGATTAGCTAATTGTTTAACACCAAAAATCACTCGTTACGAGTAAAAATACTTGTTGGACTTAAATCTCTATTTTTCTTTTAATGCGCGCAATCAGCCGATACTCATTATTGGCATTAATTAAATAAAAGAGAAAGATAAATGAAAGAAACAACATCACTAGAACAAGCTCGTACGAGCTACAATGTTCGTCATTGGAGCCAAGGTTTTTTTGGTATTAATGATCAAGGTGATGTGTATGTTGCGCCCAAGGCTCATGCACCAGAGCAAACTATTGCATTAACAGATATCGCAAAGCAACTACAAGATAAAGGTTTAAGCTTACCTGCTTTAGTTCGTTTTCCGCAAATTTTACACCATCGTGTACACAGCTTATGCGGCGCATTTAATACAGCGATTGAAAACTATGGTTACCCTAAAGACTACTTATTAGTTTACCCAATAAAAGTAAACCAACAACGTGAAGTGGTTGAAGAAATAGTAGCAAGCCAAGCACAAGTAGAAAAAAAGCAACTTGGTTTAGAAGCAGGCAGCAAGCCTGAACTACTTACGGTATTAGCACTGGCTGAAAAAACCAGCGCTGTTATTGTATGTAATGGCTACAAAGATAAAGAATACGTACGTTTAGCACTTATTGGCGAAAAGCTAGGTCATAAAGTGTATATCGTACTTGAAAAGCTTTCTGAGCTAGACATGGTACTTAGCCAAGCAAAAGAGCTTAACGTAAAACCACGCATTGGTATTCGTGTACGTTTAGCGTCGCAAGGTAAAGGTAAATGGCAAGCGAGTGGCGGCGAAAAATCAAAATTTGGTTTATCTGCATCGCAAGTTTTGCATGTAGTTAATCGTTTAAAAGACGCAAACCAGCTTGATTTACTTCAGCTAGTACATTTTCACTTAGGCTCACAAATGGCGAACATTCGTGACGTACGTTTAGGTGTAAGCGAAGCTGCGCGTTTTTACTGTGAGCTACGTAAATTAGGCGCAGAAATTGATTGCCTTGATGTAGGCGGCGGTTTGGCTGTTGATTACGACGGCACGCGTAGCCAGTCGCATAACTCTATGAATTACAGCTTAGCTGAATATGCAAATAACATTGTGTACACCATTGGTGATACATGTAAGCAGTATGAGCAACCAATGCCGACTATTATTTCTGAGTCGGGTCGTGCGCTTACAGCGCATCATGCTGTGCTTATTTCCAATGTTATTGGTACTGAAAGTTATACGCCAGAAGAGTTAGTAGCGCCAGCGGCAGATGCACCACTTTTATTAAAAAATATGTGGGCATCGTTTGTACAGTTAACTGATTTAACGGATGACCGTGCATTAATTGAAATTTATCACGACAGCCAAGGTGATTTAGCTGAAGCGCATAACCAATTTGCACTCGGTTTATTAGACTTATCGCAGCGTGCGTGGGCTGAGCAAATTAATATCCGTATTTGTTATGAACTTAACAAGCACATGGATAACAAAAACCGTTTTCATCGTCCTATTATTGACGAGTTAAATGTACGTTTAGCCGATAAGTTTTTTGTAAACTTCTCGTTATTTCAATCGCTTCCTGATGCATGGGGCATTGATCAAGTGTTTCCGGTATTGCCATTAAGTGGCTTAACGCAAGCACCAAAAAAACGTGCTGTATTACTTGATATAACCTGTGATTCAGATGGCGCACTTGAACATTACGTAGATGGACAAGGTATTGAAAGCACATTACCTGTACCAGAGTTTAGTGCTGATAAACCTTATTTAATGGGCTTTTTCTTGGTGGGTGCTTATCAAGAAATTTTAGGTGATATGCATAACCTGTTTGGCGATACGCACAGCGCAATTGTTAATATGGATGAGCAAGGCGTTGCAAGTATTACCGAGATAAACCAAGGCGACACTGTTGCCGATATGATGCGCTATGTACATTTAGATGTTGAAAGTTTTCAGCAATCATACGAGCAGTTAGTAAGCACTAAAATTGAAAAACACGAACAGCAAAGCGTTTTAGACGAGTTGCAAAGCGGCCTTGATGGCTACACTTATTTAGAAGAGTTATAAGCAATGTCGACTTTGTTTGGTCACGCAGATCACTCATTGTACTCAAATGGGATGACGTTTTTGCGTCGTCCTATGGTGCAAAATATTAATGCAATTGATGCAGACGTAGTCGTTTTAGGCTTACCGTTTGATTTAGCGACATCGGGTCGCCCTGGTGCACGTTTAGGTCCTGATGCGATTCGTCGTGCATCGGTTCATTTAGCATGGGAAGACACTAAGTACCCGTGGACGTTTCCGTTGTTTGAGCGTTTAAAAGTGGCAGACGCAGGGGACTTTACTTACCCTGTTGGCGATCCTGAGTATTTTACTGCGCAACTAGAAATGGCTGCTGAGCAAATACTTCGCCAAGGTAAAACGTTATTAGGTTTAGGGGGCGATCACTTTGTGACGCTTCCGCTGTTACGCGCTCACGCAAAAATACATGGCAAAATGGCGCTGGTACATTTTGATGCGCACACAGATACCTATAGCAACGGCTCGCGATTTGATCACGGCACTATGTTTTATCATGCGCCAATGGAAGGGCTAATTGATGTTGAGCACAGTATACAAATAGGTATTCGTACCGACTTTGATCAAAGCAAACATGAGTTTGCTGTGATTGATGCAATGCATGCCAACGATTTACATGCAAATGATATTGCAGCGCAAATACTTGAACGAGTAGGTGACCTACCTGTTTACTTAACGTTTGATATAGATTGTTTAGACCCTGCGTTTGCGCCTGGTACAGGCACTCCTGTGTGCGGTGGTTTAACGTCAGATAAAGTACTTAAAGTACTGCGTGCGCTAAAAGGCATAAACATGGTAGGTATGGATGTGGTAGAAGTATCACCTTCGTACGACCAAAGTGAGCTTACCGCAATTGCCGCAGCAACCATTGCGAGCGAATTACTGCATTTGTGGACGCATAAAAATAAGTACTAATTTTACAAATTTTGTACTATAAAAAAGGGTATGCGCAGGCATACCCTTTTTTATTTAGAGATATCGATTATTCTGCAGCTTAATTTCCTTTAACCAAATAACGCTTAGCCCAATAAGAGGCAGGTTAGTAGTAACAGGGTTAAATGCTTCAATAAGTAATTGTGGCTGCACTGCAACTACAGCGAGTAAAAGGCCAATTAACGCTAAAATATTTAAAATTACTAGGTGTTTATTTTTATAAAACACAAATAAACACAATCCAAATATAATTTCACCAACACCCGCCGAACGTGTAATTAAGTCAGACACTTCTGCTGAAAAACCAGCACTGCCAGTCATTAATTTTTCAAGTGGTGCAATATGATAAAGCTTTGGAAAAAGGCCATGATATATCCAACTTAAACTCACTATGTAGCGAGCAAGTTGAATATAACTGCGATTATTTCCTAGCATTGTCAATACGCTCTTGTGCACTTGGGTGGCTAGACAAGTACTCTAAAAAGTCATTTACTTTTTCTAGGTGTTCGTTTTCGCTGGTATGGCTTTCTTGTAGGGCCTCTATTGCATCAGCAAAGTCATTACTCGAATACCCAAGCGACTCTAATTGAGTGAGAGCAAAGCTATCTGCCTCGCGTTCCATATCTCGTGAAAATCCTTGCTGAGCAAACGATGCACCTGTACCTAACGCAACCTCTGCAACCCCTTCTAAATCACCAAATACAACCGCTAACACAATCGTACTTGCGGCAGATTGTGCTGTAATACGTACGCTATGCTGGTGGACTACATGGCCCATTTCGTGTAGCAATACCGCTTTTAGTGCATTGGGTTTATCGGCAAGTAAATTTGCTAAATCATCTGTGACCACGATACGGCCATGGGGTAGTGCAAACGCGTTAGCACCAAAGCTGTCTGATTTATAAAACGATAATCTATAAACCGATTGATCAAGCGATAACGCATTAAGCATACTTGTAAAATGTGCTTGTACTTTAGTTTGCTGCTCTGCGGGCAGCTCACTTGGGTCAAGCGCAATCTTTTTAATTAGTGTAAAGCTTTGCTCCCCCATTTGTTCCACAACATTACGTGGCAGGGTATCAACACTGTAAACAGCAATGGCCGGTACCGCTTTATAAAGTACTAACCACATAAAAAGCGGTGTAAATATGACTGCGGCTAAAATTGCCCATTTACTTTTTTCAAGGCGCTCCATTATGTGATGGTTACTTTCTTTAAATGGCCATCTGTAACTTACATCAAGAGGGATAAAACGACTGCCATCTTCAAAGTTTAGTTCGTCGGCAAGTCCTGCCATCCCCGAACTTAATTTTAGACTTGAGATTGCGTGGCGAGCTATAACGTGTTCATCATTGATAACTTCAACGTGTGTGTCGCTAATAGTTGCAACACACACTTGATAGTTACTCGATGCGATGGGGAAAAAATGTCCCTTTACATGCATAGTGAGCTCTTAAGTTAGAGAAAGGTCAATATCAAATACGTTTGCAGCTTCTTCAGCAAATGATGACTGCTGTTCTTGCGCGGTATCGACTAGGTTTAATGCACCAGGATAAATAGTGACGTTAGTTACATCAGCGAGCATTTTTGATGTACGTACTTTTGTCCATGGGTATGCAAGCCCTAAAGAAAATACAATAGCCAACATGTTAGTGAGTAGTAAAACAGCGAAAGGAATTGGTTTTAGCTCTGATTTAAATGTAGCAACGCCTTCAAAATGGCTGTTATCAAAAATGTGATTTCTAATAGCTGCGTGCCATACAGCAGAAACAATGGCAATCATTAGCACATAGGCAATCATCATAAAGATAGGAAGGATAGCCATAGCAGCAGAGTTTTCTAAATTTTGTTGATTTTCAACATCTAATAAATTGAGGCCAAATAATCCTAAAATTCCCATAAATACCACCATGGTGATAGAGCTTACTACAAAGCAAATAAGCGCTGTTAGGTAATAGGTTTCGCCTTTTAGATTTACAGTAAGTGGTTTGTCACCGTAACTAATATTGCTATGGATATAGCTATCAATACGTTTTATAACATAAGGCATTAATAAATAAAGCGTAAATATGCTGGCGATAGGCAAAAGTATAAAGTTAACAAAGGCTTCGCCATAACTGCCTTTAAAAGCAAAGCGAACATTACGATGGCGGCTCATACGCAGATTAAAACGTAAACCTTGGTTAATAATCCATGGCATTAAAAAGATAAAGCCAAAAGCAATAAACAAGCCTAAAATAGGCATAAAGCTGATAGAGAAAGTGTAAATAAAAAACACAATAATCGCTAAAATCCGACCTTTCAAAATCTGTATTGGCGTTGCTAGGTAGTCAAAACTATGACCATCTATGCGGGTGTGGCCATAAAAATAACGATGCGTACGTACTTTAGCCCACGCTGAGTATATGCCAAGCGTAATAACGCTAAGTAATATATTTACAATCCAAATACCAAAAAACTCACCGCCTTTACCACTAAACTGCACTTTTCCGCTAAAAATAGGTTCAGCTGGCTCATTTATTGGTGGAGTTGTTTCAGAGGGGGTAGGGTGTATTGATTCCATTAAAATTATATCCATGTTTTTTTTGTTAATTTACCTATTTTTAGTGCAAAATTCAATATTTATAATGTTTGCAGCTTTTCTGCAAGCACCTAAAATAGGCAGTGCATAGGTTTTTACACTCATTATTTAATGCGCTCCATAAATATTGTTACATGTCGTGTTTTTAAACTTGCTTACCTTTTAATATTTAATTAAACAACTATAAATAGAGTTAGTTGTATTATAAATATAACGTTATTAATTATGTATTAAGCGCGCCGAGGTACACTTAAGTAAGTTGATTTATATATCAAAATAATTAATTGTTACCGTTATTAATTGTTACCGTTATAGTGCTGTAAGTTAAATGAAATTATTGGTGCTTATCATCGTTGAAATAATATTAGGATACTTATTATGCTTCACGCGGTAGTTTTGGGGGGATTAGAATTTAGCCCGCTGATTGTTTATTTCCCAATTGCGTTTATTTTAACAGCGCTGACTCGTTTTGTTTTGCATCGATTAGATTGGCACGATCGTATTTGGAAGGTGGCTTGGTTTGAAGTGTCACTATTTGTTTGTTACTTGGCACTGGCCGTCTATTTACTAAGTGGAAGATAAATTGAATGATTAACTATCTGCGTATTACTTTTACTATAGTGGTTGTTATAGCTGCGGTTTTTGCTGGGCGTTGGGTGTGGACTGACTACATGCATACTCCTTGGACACGCGACGGTCGCATTCGAGCCGACATAGTTACAGTTGCTCCAGACGTTTCGGGTTGGGTTACAGCTTTAAATATTAAAGATGGTCAAAGTGTGAAAAAAGGCGAAGTTCTTTTTAATGTTGATCAAAAGCGTTATCAAGCAGCGCTTGATAAAAGTAAAGCCAATAAAGAAAATGCGCTATATACATGGGAACTTGCTAAACATAAATACGAAAGGCGTGTTGAGCTAAGCACCCAACAGGCAATAAGTGAAGAAACACTAGAATCAACACGTATCAACACCAAAATTGCTGAGGCAAATTATAACCTAGCTAAAACAGAGCAAACAATTGCGCAATTAAATGTTGATAGAACTAAAATTGTTGCGCCTGCATCGGGGCAAATAATTAATCTAAATTTACGCCAAGGTAACTATGTAGCTCAAGGCACACCTGTGTTTGCTATCGTGCAGTCAGATTCATTTTACGTAACGGGTTACTTTGAAGAGAGTAAAATACCGCTTATTTATCCTGATCAAAAAGCTAAAATAGCGCTTCTAAGCGGTGGTAAGCAATTAACGGGGCATGTAATGAGTGTAGGTAAAGCAATTGCAAATACGAATACACAAAGTAACGGGCAGCTTTTACCACAAGTACAACAAACATTTAATTGGGTACGTTTATCGCAACGTATTCCTGTTGATATTAAGTTAGATTCATTGCCCGAAGATCCACAGTTAAGCGCAGGAATGACCGCCACAATACATCTCGCTACACGTTAAGGGGAAGACAGTGGGCGTTGTATTAAAAAATTTGTTTTTTCCTAAAAAACAGGCAATTATTTTTGCGACTAAGGGCGTTATAGCGATGGTAATGGCGCTTACTATTGCTATGTGGCTTAATCTTGAAAGACCTTATTGGGCGTTAGTCTCGGCTATATTTTTGCAATTACGCCCGCAAAGCGGATTGGTTATTGAAAAAGCAATTTGCCAAATAATAGGCACCATAGTGGGTGGTTTATTTGGCATATTGCTTTTAACTCAGCTAATTCTCTACCCTTATTTAGCGCTCGGTGCATTGGCATTATGGTTGGGGGTAAACTCTGCGTTATCGGCAATGGTACGCCAAGCAAACTTTGTTTATGCGTTTGCAATGGCAGGTGTAACAGCCGCTATTATTGTACTTTTAGTCATGGTTACTCCGGCAATGGTGAGCAGCCAAAGCATATTTGATATTGCACAAGCGCGCGTGAGTGAAATAGTAATAGGCTCAATATGTGCAGGCCTTGTGAGCCATTTGTTTTGGCCTGTAAAAGTTAAACACTTACTGCAAGTACAAGCGCGGTCGGTTATAAACCAAACGTTAGATTATTTAGTAACTGAGCTTGATTCTAAAGGCTCGCACGAAAATCGCCATCAGCAAATTGATGGCATTATGGCAACATTAGGATCTATAAACGAAGACTCCAGCGCAGTAAGGTACGAAGGGCCAAAAGGTCCAGGGCGATCACGTGCTGCAAATCAATTGTCGCAAAAAGTACTTTCTTTACTGGCTTCAATTCAAATAATTGGTCGCCTGCAACGAAACCACGCAGACCTTATTACTCCCACATTAGACAAATTAATAAGTAAACTTAAACACGTATTCGCGCAAATTAAAGAATCTGACGATTTTGATTACTGCGCCGAACAAGTTAAAATGCTACGTAAAGAGCTAACCGACTATAGAGCAAATACGGTATGTGATTCGCCATTTGAATCTCACATGCTCAATGTGAGTTTAGAAGTGGCAGCCGACTTAACAATTTTACTACGGGCATACAGAGCTTTAGAACAACGCGATAAAACATTATTAAATACACCCAGTATGCTTACATATCGCGACCCATTAGCTGGCATTATTGTTGGATTTAGAACTGCTTTGGTGTTTTCTATCGGCGCATTTATTTGGATTAATACAGGTTCTTCAGCTGCATTATTAATTATGATTTTACCGGTCATATTTTCGATAATGCTGGCGCGAATACCCTTGGCTATTTTACAGGTTGTAATTAAACGTTTGTTGGCAGGTATAATTGTTGCTACTTTTGTGACTATTTTTTATGCGCTAAATTTACTGTCGCAAAGTGGTGGGCAATTAGAAATATTGTTGCTTGTATTAGCTGGCCCGTATTTTTTGGGCTTGCTGTTGCTCGCTGATCAACAAACATTGCCATACGGCTTAGGGTTTTGTATTCCATTTACTATTTTGGTTAGGCCCAGTACGGATATGAGCCTTGCGTTTTCAATTGATTATACACTTAGTTCTGCAATCGCTATTTTTGCTGGCGTGAGTATTTTATTTTGGATTTTTCAGTTATTTACAGGACCAAGTGTTCAGTTACTTGTTCATCGTGTTTTTAAGGCTACCTATAAAGATTTACTCGAAATAAATACCCATCAAACTCCGAGTATTTGGTACAACCGCCGCATGGCTGATAGGTTAATCCGTTTAACTAATTACGATCAGGGTTCACACTCACGCGCTATTACCGATCTGGCTCTAACCGGTCTAAACTTAGGGCATGCCTCAGTGCGATTAAAATCAATTTGCGAAAACCTTGCTGGTGACACAAAGCTAAAATACTTAAATGAGTGGCAACGCACGTTGGCTGATGCATTTATGCTTGCTACCAAAGGTAAGTTTGATGAAAACTTTAAGCAAGCGTCTGATAATCTTTATAACGAATTAGCCGCATCTGTTGGTGATTCAAACCAATTAGAAGCAATAAAAGGGATGTTTATTCGCATTAATCTGACCTTTGAAAGAAGTGCCAGCAAGATAAATTAACCTCATTCGCTGCTTTTCGAGTTCAGATGTTATAACGAAATCTGTTATACTTGATGGACAATTTTATGGGGCTGTTATGATTTCAAAAAACCAACTCAAACTTATTCGCCAACTTGGCCAAAAAAAGTACCGAAAGCAATATAATCAATACCTTGTACAGGGTGAAAAAAACGTACTTGAGTTATTAAACAGCCCATTAAATGCGGTTAATATTTTTGCTACTGATGAATTTATAAATGCGTACCAAGGTGAGTATCAGCACGCTAATTTTATTGAAGCGGATGAAGAGACCCTCACTAAAGCAAGTACATTAGTTAGCAATAATGCAGCCATTGCTATTGTTGATATGCCAAGGGCGGCTTTACCACAATCAAGTGGCTTAATACTCGCGCTTGATGGCGTATCTGATCCTGGTAATTTAGGCACTATAATTAGAGTAGCCGATTGGTACGGTATTAAACATATAGTAACTAGCACCGACAGCGCAGACGCTTACAACCCTAAAACAATTAGCGCCACAATGGGCTCATTTGTAAGGGTATCGGTAAGCCAAGTAGATTTACCTGATTACTTACAGTCTTTAAATTTACCTGTTTACGGTGCTTTTTTAGATGGACAAAGTGTACATAAAACCCAATTTACGGGCTCAGGCGTTTTACTAATGGGCAGTGAGTCGCATGGTATACGCGAGACATGTGCAAATTTAGTGACCAATAAAATCACCATTCCCGCTTTTGGTGGAGCAGAGTCGCTTAATGTTGCAATGGCAACCGGTATTATTTTAGATAACTTTAAACGACAAGCTTAATCTATTAGTAAATTATGGGTTAAATTGTTTATGACAAATAACAATAATAAATTGGTAATAACAATAAGATGCGCTTAAGCACCATTAAATTAGCGGGCTTTAAATCGTTTGTAGAGCCCACTAAAATTCCATTTCCTGATCAAATGACGTGTGTTGTAGGCCCCAATGGCTGTGGCAAATCCAACGTTATTGATGCAGTACGATGGGTGCTAGGCGAAAGCTCTGCTAAAAACCTGCGTGGCGATGCCATGACCGACGTTATTTTTAATGGCTCAACTAATCGTAAAGCCATATCGCAAGCTTCTGTAGAGCTTGTTTTTGATAACGATAAAGGTAGTCCTTCAAACACATTTGCCGATCGAAACCAAATTGCAATTAAGCGTTTAGTAACGCGCGACGGGCTGTCGCTGTACTTTTTAAATGGCAGTCAATGCCGTAAGCGTGATATTACCGATATATTTTTAGGTACAGGTCTTGGTCCGCGTAGTTACGCGATTATTGAGCAAGGGATGATCTCGCGCTTGATAGAAAGTAAACCACAAGAATTACGCGCATTTTTAGAAGAAGCCGCTGGCGTTTCTAAGTACAAAGAGCGCCGCCGCGAAACACAAACACGCATTAAAAGTACCCGCGAAAACCTTGAGCGTTTGTTAGATGTGCGTAAAGAGCTGCAAAGCCAGTTAGATAAATTGGCTGTGCAGTCGGTTGATGCAAAAAAATACCGCGAGTTAAAAGCGCAAGAGCGAACGTTAAAAGGGCAAATTGCGGTTTTAAAATGGCAAAAGTTACATCAGCAGCAACTTGAAAAAAGTGCCCAAATTAAAAAACTTAATGGTCAAATTTCGTTTTTTAAAACCGCTAATTCAGGGCATGACGATGTACTTGCAAGCCTAGAGGGGCAAGTACAAGCCCAGCAAGATAAACTAAGCGATGCACAGCATCAGCAACATGTAATACACACAGAGCTTACCCGCGCTGAGCAACAGCAAATAAATGTAAAGCAACAAACTCAAACGCTTAAACAAAATTTAATTAAATTACAGCAACGCCAAACCCATAGCACTGAAGTTAAAACGCAGCAGCAAATTGTGTGCGAGCAACTAAATGAAACCCTGCAAGAGGCAAGTGAAAACGCGTTAATGTGCGAAGAGCAAGTTAGGAAGTTAACGCATGAGCTTGAGGAATTATTAGCACTGAAGCAGCGCTACAATACACACTGGCAAACTTTGTGTGAGCAACAGCAACAACTTAATAATAATGCGCAACTGCATAGCAGTCACATTAAACAAACTCAGCAGAAAATAAGCCACGTTAACGAGCAACTTAATCAGTTAAATGCGCAGCTTACTGACTTACAAAGTAGCGATGTAGAACAACAATTAACGCAGCAAACACAGCAAACACAAACATTAACCCAAGAACTTGCCGCTAAACAAACAGCGCACACGCAGTGCAGTGCTCAGCTTGAAGTGCAAAATGAGCGTGTTAATAACTCACAAAAGCAATATTCGACGCTTACTCAAACAATAAACGAGTTAAAAGCTAGTATAACAGGGCTTAAAAGTACATTAGGGCTTGATGAGGAAAGTGAAAGTACTAATGGTTTGTTTAATCAGCTAAGTGTTAAAGAAGGCTTTGAGCCCTTAATAGAGCAAGCACTTAAATCGCTAGAGAACTTAAATGTAAGTCAGCAGCAAGCTGATAATAGTGTGTGGCCAATTAGTGGTAAGCACATTGCTGAAAATAGCTTAGCTGCATTCATAACAAGCGGCGTGTACCCAGATCATTTAACGCGCATTGCTTATAGCGAGAGCGGTGATCTAACGCTCTTAAAAGATGCTTATTATACAGCCGTTATGGATAAAAACGGTGCTTTATATGGTCGTAACTGGCATGTAAGTGCCGATCGAAATGCAGAAAACTCATTACTTTTAAAACATAAGCAATTGCAGGATAAAGCTCAGCAGTTAACCAATGCCGAGGATGAGCTAAAACAAGTAACACACACTCGTGATGAACATACAGCTGATCAAATAAAGTTAATTAACGAGCAAAGCGAGCTAAAAGAAGCCATACATGAGCTTGCGCAAAATATAGCAGTAGCCGGTACACGCAGCGATATGCTCAAACAGCAAGTAGCGCACTTTAAGCTGCAACTAGAAAAGTTACAGCAACAAAAACAGCAATTAACCACTGCGCTTTTGCAATTAAATAAAGTGCTTGATGAGCAAACAGAGCAATTTGAAGTGTTAAATGAGCAGCAACTTAACTTAGCGGATGAGGTAGACGCTGCAAATAGCCTGCGCTCACAAAGTGATAAAAGTTATAGCGAAGCATTAAGCATGCTTGAGCAATATAAAACGCAAGCGCATAAGGCAACGCTCTCAGAGCAAAAGGCACGCAGTGAATGGCAGTTAAGCCAAACCAAATTGAGCCATGCAGAGCAAGAGCACGTTAGTGCATCTGAAGGTGCGCAAGAATTACTTAATGAAATAGAAGAGCTGCTGATCCCAGAGCAAGAACTGGGCGATAAAATAACGCAGTTTTTAGCGCAGCATCAAAAAGGCGAGCAGGCACTGGTATTGCTACAAAAAGAATTAGCTCACGCTAAAGAAAGTTTAAATAGCAAGCAAGCAAGTCTTAAAAACTCACAAGGTGAGCTGGTGGGCTTGCAAGAGCAGCATCAAAAGCTAACAATTGAAGAGCAAAGCTTACTAATAAAAGCGCAAGTTGCGCTCGAGCCATTAGAAGAGCTAAAGCAAAGCTTAAAAGCAATACTTGATGAATTACCTGATTCATTGAATTTAAGTGCAGCGCAAAATCAGTTAACCGGATTTACTAATCAGTTAGATAAATTAGGTGCAGTAAACTTAGCGGCAATTGAAGAATTTGATTTAGCTAAAGCACGCAGTGATTATCTTGATAATCAATTAGATGACTTAACAAAAGCGTTAAATACCCTTGAAGGTGCAATTCGTAAAATTGATAGTGAGACCAAAACACGCTTTAAAGCGACGTTCGATCAAGTAAATGAAGACTTTGCAGAGCTATTTCCTAAAGTTTTTGGTGGTGGTAGTGCGTATTTAGAATTAACCAGTGACGATTTACTTGAAAGTGGTGTTAGTATAATGGCACGACCACCTGGTAAGAAAAATTCAACAATTCATTTGTTAAGTGGTGGAGAAAAAGCGCTGACCGCATTATCATTAGTGTTTTCTATATTCAGGCTCAATCCAGCTCCTTTCTGTATGCTGGACGAAGTAGATGCACCATTAGATGATGCCAACGTTGTGCGTTTTTGCCGTTTGGTTGAAGAAATGTCACAATCAGTGCAGTTTATTTATATTAGTCATAATAAAATTGCGATGGAAATGGCAGGTAGATTAACAGGTGTTACTATGGCAGAACCTGGCGTATCGCGTATGGTTGCTGTAGATATAGAGCAAGCTGTGCAACTTGCACATGCATAAATTTTTATAACAAGTGTATTAGTTTTTCATTAATATACAGGCTTTAGGCATATCAAATAATAAAAGGTGAGGGGATGGCCGAACAATTAAGATGGGTTTTAATCGTTATCAGTGTAGTTGTCATTGGTGGTTTATTAATACATGGATTGTGGTCTGTGAGAAAAAAAGACCGCCCAGAAGTATCTGATAACGAGCGGGTTGAGCCATTACAAGAAAGCGCACCGGCTTCATCTAAGCCTTTTCGTAATGAGGCTGAGCCAAAAGAGCCAATGCTAAGCGAACGTGATGAGCCACAGTTTGGCGAGCTTAACTTTGATGCAAATGAGCCGCAAATAGATACAAGCGTGCCAGAAGTGCCGATTGAAGATGACCTAGAAATAGTTGATGACCTAGAAGCAAAAGAGCAAAGCGCTGAAGAAGCACCTGCCCAAATGTCTGACTTTGTTATTGTACATATTCAAATGCCAGAAGAGCTTAGTATGCAAGGCAGTAAATTATTGCCAGCAGTTAACACTTTAGGTTTTAAATATTCTGAGGAAGGCTTTTTTAATCGCCACTTAGATCCGGCTGGTCAAGGCCCTGTTTTATTTAGATTAGTAAATATGTACAACCCAGGTACGTTTGATATTGATAATATGGAACAATTTAGTACCGCTGGGGTAAGCTTATTTATGACATTACCGTGCGACGGCGATGGTCTAGCTGCATTTAATATGTTGCACAGCGCAGCTAAAAAGTTAGCGGATGAATTTGGTGCGCAAATTTTAGATGCTGAACGAAATGAAATGACAGTAGATCGCGTAAGACAATATGTTGAGCAGGTTCGTTCTTTTTCAGCGTAAATAACGCATACATTATATTTTTATAAGCCACTGGACGGTGAATCGTCAAAGTGGCTTTTTTTATGTTTATTGAGGTTTAAATGTCTAGCAGCATTAGTGAGCAAGTTAATCATCTTCGTACTACATTAGAGCAACACAACTATAATTATTATGTGCTCGACACCCCCAGTATTCCTGATTCTGAATACGATAGGTTATTACGCGAACTAAGCGCACTAGAAACCGAGCATCCTGGATTTTTAACCGCCGACTCACCTACACAAAAAATAGGCGGTGCAGCACTTAGTAAATTTGAGCAAGTAGCGCACCAAGTACCCATGCTCTCACTTGATAACGCCTTTAGTGAAGAAGAATTCACTGCGTTTAATCGCCGCATAAAAGAGCGCTTAATGAGTACTGATGAGCTTACTTTTTGTTGTGAGCCAAAACTTGATGGTTTAGCTGTATCAATTATTTATCGCGATGGTGTGCTTGTACAAGCGGCTACTCGAGGTGATGGTTTTACCGGTGAAAACATTACTCAAAATGTTAAAACCATTCGTAATGTACCGCTCAAGCTACGTGGTGATTACCCAAAAGAGCTTGAAGTTCGCGGCGAAGTATTTATGGACAGCGCTGGCTTTGATAAATTGAATACTGAAGCAGAAAAACGTGGTGATAAAGTATTTGTTAACCCGCGTAATGCAGCAGCGGGGAGTTTGCGTCAACTCGACTCTAAAATTACCGCTAAACGCCCACTCATGTTTTATGCGTACAGCACCGGGCTTGTTGCTGATGGCAGCATTCCTGAGGATCACTATCAGCAATTAGAAAAGCTGACTGATTGGGGGCTACCTTTGTGCCCAGAAACAAAATTAGTTGAAGGTCCAAAAGCCGCGATCGAGTACTACAGCGATATTTTAACGCGCCGTGGTGAGCTTAAATATGAAATTGATGGCGTAGTAATAAAAATAAATCAAAAGACCTTACAAGAGCGTTTAGGCTTTGTAGCACGTGCTCCTCGTTGGGCTATTGCGTATAAGTTTCCGGCGCAAGAGGAAATAACCCAACTACTTGATGTTGATTTTCAAGTCGGTCGTACTGGCGCCATTACACCGGTTGCACGTTTGAAGCCCGTTTTTGTGGGTGGCGTTACCGTATCAAATGCAACGCTTCATAACAGTGATGAAGTTGCACGTTTAGGCGTAAAAGTAGGTGATACAGTTATTATTCGCCGTGCTGGAGATGTAATCCCACAAATAACGCAAGTTGTACTTGAGCGCCGCCCTGATGATGCCAGAGATATCGAATTCCCGACGACTTGCCCAATCTGTGATTCTCATGTTGAAAAGGTTGAAGGCGAAGCTGTCGCTCGTTGTACGGGTGGGCTTGTATGTCCTGCACAACGCAAACAAGCAATTAAACACTTTGCGTCACGCAAAGCGCTGGATATAGACGGCCTTGGCGATAAAATTGTTGATCAGTTAGTAGATAGAGAACTTATAAAAACACCCGCTGATTTGTTTATTTTAAAACAAGGACATTTTGAGTCACTTGAACGAATGGGACCTAAGTCAGCCAAAAATTTAGTAACAGCCCTTGAAGAGGCGAAAGGCACTACGCTTGCTAAGTTTTTATATTCATTAGGTATTCGCGAAGCAGGTGAGGCAACAGCACAAAATTTAGCTAATCACTTCCTTACCCTTGAAAATATAATAAATGCCAGCATTGATAGTTTAACGCAGGTAAGTGATGTAGGCGAAATAGTTGCAACACATGTTCGAGGCTTTTTTGATGAAGAGCATAATTTAGAAGTTGTTAATGCGCTTATAGAGCAAGGCGTAAACTGGCCAGCGTTGAGTGCACCTTCTGAGGAAGAACAGCCGCTCGCTGGGCTTACATATGTACTTACAGGTACGCTTAATACACTTAATCGTAATGATGCAAAAGCCCGATTACAACAACTTGGTGCCAAGGTGTCTGGTAGCGTATCGGCTAAAACAGATGCGTTAGTGGCGGGTGAAAAAGCAGGTTCAAAACTCACAAAAGCACAAGACCTAGGCATAGACATACTAACTGAAGACGATTTGATTAAACTTTTGGAAAAATATCATGGATAGTATTTTACATTTTTTAAATACACTGCAGTTAAGTACTGGGCAATGGCTACTTGGTTACGTAAATAATATCGCTATGTTATTTACGGTATGCTTAGTGTCATTATATGCAAACGACGTGATCAAACTAACAAAAAGCACGGTTTCCCGATATAACTTTGTCATTAGAGTGTTGTGTTTTGTATTAATTACCGCTTTTGGCTTTGGCTTTATGGTTGTTTGGTTAAGCCCACTTATAGCCAAAGGGTTGTTGTTTTTTGGAAAAAAATGGCTGACAGTCACACTCATAATCGCATTTTTTGTCCTTGGT
Organism: Pseudoalteromonas sp. SWXJ133; assembly: GCF_015864365.1. Classification (NCBI taxonomy): domain Bacteria; kingdom Pseudomonadati; phylum Pseudomonadota; class Gammaproteobacteria; order Alteromonadales; family Pseudoalteromonadaceae; genus Pseudoalteromonas; species Pseudoalteromonas sp. SWXJ133. Next base: position 6,239 of record NZ_JADYXJ010000007.1, on the reverse strand, counting down.
ACAATTGCAGATAAAAAAAATCAACTATGAGCCGATACGGACCCGAATACTGGGATAAGTATGGGAGCTACCGGACGCCTGTTGCATTTCATTTAAGTGTGCTTGTGCTATTACGCAGTTATTTTATTTGGGTTATTGCGGCTTTGAGCCGCAGACCCGAACTGGATTTAATGTCGCTATTTTTTAAAAATAAAAATGACTTCTTTATCGCAATCGCGATTGGGAGTATTGCAATAATACCGACTATTTTATTTTGTTTACGCAGACCCCGAGACTCACACAGTACGAGTGATAGGTTAGCAAAAATATGGCGACATATGCGCTGGCCTCTTATTTTATGTGCCGTTGTTGATTTAACATGGTTAAGCATTCAAGCAGCGCATAGCCATTATCGATTTTCATCATTTTTAGCAGTACAAATGATGATAGTTTTATGGGTACTGTGGTATTTGGTTAAAAGTCGTTACTTAACCGTTTTTTTTAATGACTGGCCCGAGCCGACCGAAAAAGCATCAGAATAAAAAAAGCGACTTTAAAAGGATTAGCTATGGACGCTGCAAATAAAAAAATAGCGATAGCGATGTCACTAATAGGGTTAGTGCTCATTATTTTAATGATTGCCACTGAGCTTTTAGAGTTTATGTGGTTTAAAGCGTTACTTGGGTTGTGGGTGTTTGTTTTTTGCTCAAGCGTTTATAGGTTAACGCCTCTATTTAAATCAAGAAACCGGTTAGAGGATTTTATTCAGAGAGATGCCCAACACTTATTACTTTTTAGTTTGATGGGATTTTTTGATAAAAAGCACGGCCCAGATTGGTTAGTTATTGAGAGTATAGAGCGTATAATGACTAAGGATGACGAGCTAATAATACACAACAATAATGAGCACCAAATAAGTGTTAGTTTACCTGCAAAAAAAGCAGAACTAGATAGTTTTATTAAACGAATACTTACTAATTCAGAAAAGCAAAATATTACCTTTAGCTAGGGAATTTACCTTTACGGCTGAACAAGCTTTAGTTTTAACGGTCAAAACTCTTTAGCTGATCTTTAGAGTATTCGATAACGTAATAATTAACCGTAATTTCTATAGCTATATAGGCTACGGTTAATTAACTATTCAATGAGGTTATTATGTTGAAGTGGAATGATGTTATTAACTTTGCCATTAACGGCAATCCTACCCCAAGTAAAAAAGTAATCAAAACTGACGAGCAGTGGCGGATGCAACTATCAGAAGATGAATATTACGTTACACGTAAAAAGGGAACAGAGCGCCCAGGTAGCTCGAGTAGTTGTACATTACTCGAACCAGGTAAATATGTGTGTATTTGTTGTGATAATTTATTGTTTGATGCAGATGAAAAGTTTGATAGCGGCACTGGTTGGCCGTCATTTACGCAACCAGCGACAATTGAAGCAATTGGTTATGTAAGCGATACAAGCCATGGTATGCAGCGCATAGAGGTGATTTGTAACGTGTGCGATTCGCACTTAGGCCATATCTTTCCAGATGGTCCATTGCCAACAGGCTTACGTTATTGCGTTAATGCCGCATCAATGAAAAAACTCTAATATTTTATTTACTAGCACTTTGAATATCTAAACTCATTTCCTTTGCTATGTGCAAAATCTTATCTAAACGCTGCGTCTGATCTGCCTGTAATTTAGCTTTATCGAGAAGGACGTAGCATCTTTTAGCAAGTTCGATGTTAAATGAGCTGCCAGATTGCTTAGTTGAATCAAATAGGCACTGTAATAAATTAAGTGCGATACTTTGATTACGAGGCATAACCCTAAATGCTTGTGTAAAAGCTTCCAGAGCAGTATTTAATTGGCCTCTGTTAAATTGATGAACGGCATGGTTGTTAAGTTCTTTCGGACCCATTTTAATATCGCGTCGCTCACTTTGTTGTTGCTGAATATAACGTAAGTAAGTTGTGTCGTTAATTGTCGGATGCCTTTCGCAGTGACTAATTATTTTAGTAAATAAGGTCTGCGCCTTTTGATGAAAGCCTAATTCATGAAATGCTTTTGCTTTATCAAGTGCCCCATCGACCGAGTGGATATGAGCATCGTCATCATCAAGTTGCTCTATTAACTTTTTCGCCTTTTGATGCTCGTCTTTTAAATAATGTAACCGAGCATTAAGTATATCAATTTGTGCCTGATTTTTACTATTAGGGAACTGTTCTTTCAAGTCATTAATATACCTATTGGTTTGCCTAGAAATTCGTTGTATTTGATCCGTTTGATCTGTCGTTAATGCGAAGTCGATACCTGCACGTGCTGCATTTAAATACACATCCGGATGGTCGTGTATTGAGTGCTTTGCAAAGGTGGCAATATCTTTTTGAGTTAAATAATTTTTTTCGTAGTCGTGATTAATTAGCGACACATTACTTAGCGATTTTTGGCGTGTAATATTTCGTGGTGCAATTTCTGCTGCTTGACTTAGAAATTGTTGTGCTAAATCATATTGATTTAGTTTTATTTCTAATCTACCCAGTAAATCGAGGGCAACTAAACGAGTTTCTTGACGCTCTAACATTGTTGTAAGCATCCGCTGCGCCAAAATATGCTCATTATTCGCTATAAGTGCCTCTACTAAGCCAACCTTTGCCCAAGCAAATTTTTGAATGTTTAGTACAGATTTAAAAAATTCTTTTGCTTCTTGAGCTTGTTTTAAGCGAAGTAGAGCATCACCTTTCAAGCGAAGCAAAATAGGGCTGTAAATATTGTTTTTCTTCCCCAATGCGATGTCAATATGTTTAATTACTTTAGAATCGTTACCGTCATCAATAAAAGTGTATATCGCTTTTAAGTCGTGTTTGCGCTTTAAAATTCGTTCAATACGTGTTTTAAGTTCTTGCACTGTAAAAGGTTTTACTAAGAAATCATCAGGTTGGAGTTCAAGAATACTATGAACAAGCGATCCACTGGTTTCTGAAGAGATAAAAATAAACCCAGTCGAATTCTTTATGAGTTGTTTTACACGTAATTCTTCATAAAGTTGATAGCCATCTTGATGCTTATTTAAATTGAACGAGCAGACAATTAGATCAAATCCTTCATTTGAGCACTGCTCTTTTACAGAGTTTGCGTGATCGGCAAAACGCAATTGCTGAAAGCCAAGCCTTTCTAACGATTGTTTCATATAGCTTTGAGTAAGTGGTTGCTCCTCGACTATAAGTATTTTAGCTTTTGAGTAGATCTTAGTTGGCATGGGCTTAAGCGTTATTGTATTTAACACAGACTATAATCAACAGTTTAAGTGCTTACAAGGGAATTTGAATGATAGCTGTATTTATTAGGTATTTAATTTTTTCTAATACGTTTTTCTAGCTATAAAGCCTAATAGTACGATTAAAAATTGTATAGATAATAATAGGTTCGACGGGGGATCGTGGATTTGATACCTGTGACCCCGCTATTGTTTGTAAAGGGTGGCGATGCTATTTCTCAAACTGCTGAGTTAATTACGTAGAATTTATGTATTGAGTTTTTATAAAGTTATTAAATGTATCTAACATGGCAAAGAGGAGTTATTACTAGAGGAATTATCTGATGATATTTATATGTGGTGGGTGATACTGGACTTGAACCAGTGACCCTCGCCTTGTAAGGGCGATGCTCTCCCAACTGAGCTAATCACCCACATATAATAGGTATAACTGTTATTAAGTTATTTTTATCAATTAACAACTTAATGTGTAATTTGGTGGGTGATACTGGACTTGAACCAGTGACCCTCGCCTTGTAAGGGCGATGCTCTCCCAACTGAGCTAATCACCCAAATTACATTTTAATATGCACCACTGTAAATAGTGGTGGGTCGTACTGGACTTGAACCAGTGACCCTCGCCTTGTAAGGGCGATGCTCTCCCAACTGAGCTAACGACCCATATTAAAATTTTAAAACGCGACTATTAACATAATAATAGGTTTATATGTGGTGGGTGATACTGGACTTGAACCAGTGACCCTCGCCTTGTAAGGGCGATGCTCTCCCAACTGAGCTAATCACCCACATATAAATTAAAACACTACTATTAAGATAAATAGTACTGGACTTTAACCAGTGAACTTCGCCTTTACTTGTTAACAGAGGTGATGCTCTCTTTTTTCTAACTGAGCTAATTACCCATTTAGATACTTGTAATATGCACCATTCTAGGAATGGTGGGTCGTACTGGACTTGAACCAGTGACCCTCGCCTTGTAAGGGCGATGCTCTCCCAACTGAGCTAACGACCCATATTACTATTTTAAAACGCGACTATTATATAATAATAGGTTTTATATGTGGTGGGTGATACTGGACTTGAACCAGTGACCCTCGCCTTGTAAGGGCGATGCTCTCCCAACTGAGCTAATCACCCACATATAAATTAAAACGCTACTATTAAAATAAATAGTACTGGACTTTAACCAGTGAACTTCGCCGTTGCTTGTAAGTAGCGGTGATGCTCTCTTTTTTCTAAATGAGCTAACTATCCATATAGAATTTAGATGTGAACACTTTAATTAAAAAGTGGTGGGTGATACTGGACTTGAACCAGTGACCCTCGCCTTGTAAGGGCGATGCTCTCCCAACTGAGCTAATCACCCACATCTGAACAACATCGCATTGCTGCGTTGTTGTGGGGCGCTATTATAGATAGAGTTGAAAATGTGTCAACACTTGAATGATAAAAATGTACTGAATGAAGGTTTTATAAACAATAGGATACAGTTGAAGTCTATTTTATCATCAAATTTGATATTGCAGTTCAATTAAACGCCTAAAAGTGAGTAGAAATTATAATCCTATTAATCTTAAATTTAGTTTTACGATACTCATTGTTTTTTTATTGGAGTCGTTTTTATGATTATGAACAAGATGAATTAGCATTAGGGCGAGTTATTTAGTTGTAGAGCTGGTCTTTAAAAATAAATTTAATTTAAACTTCCCAAAACAAATCCTATTTACAGTATTCTTAAACTCTATTTTTGTACTTACTTTATTTCTATAAGCCAACCTAGCCAATTCGTAAAGACGCATTCTTCACTTCTAGCCCTTCGGGTTAAGACTAAATAGATCACATATAACTAGGGCGTGTTGACCTTTGTGGATTGAAATTTGTTCAATCTAGGGACAATTAAATCGCGGCGCGAGGTTTGTAACCTAGTGGGCTAAGTAAAAACCGAGCAACAAAGAGCTGATCGTCCCTAGGAAGAACCCAAAGGGCAGCGCATGTTTGGTATTTATGCGGCGTTATCGCCTATTCATGGGAATAACCACACTACATAGGCTCTGCCTTGCCTAAAAACCAAACATACTGCTGCAAATTAACCCACCAAAGATCAACACGCCCTGAAGTTTTGTACAAAGAATTACGAAGCTACAATGCTCTTTAAAAAATGTTCTTCAAACAATAATCGAGTATTTCTCAGTACGAGCTAAGCTGGTTATTATAAGTAATTGTAACTTTTAAAGGATTAAGGCGATTGGCGAGGCCTAAATTGGTAGTTTTTTAGATAAGTTAAATTTGCATATAAATGTATACCTTTGCTTTGATGCAATTTTGTTGCATTAAATAGGGGAGTAGGGTGTTGTTAAGTATTCGCTGCGATATAGTGATGTTATTATAAGCAGTAGGGCTAGAATCTTATTCAAATTGTATTTTTTAGCACGCTTGATAGCCAGTTTGTTGAAAATTAAACCATTTAAATAAAGCTAGGTAAAAAACTGTTGACTTTATTTTGGGTGGTGCATAGAATGCGCCCCGCACTAAGCGATACACGATGTGTTTATCACGACGGGTATTGATTAAGTTGGGGCCATAGCTCAGCTGGGAGAGCGCTTCGCTGGCAGTGAAGAGGTCTGCGGTTCGATCCCGCATGGCTCCACCAAAAATTAGTGTTTTGTCCTAGGGTAGCAGTTTTCTGTGTCCCCATCGTCTAGAGGCCTAGGACACCGCCCTTTCACGGCGGTAACAGGGGTTCGAATCCCCTTGGGGACGCCACTTAACTTTTATTAGTTAAAGGCGGTTTTACCGAGAAAATAGCGTTACAATTAAAGCTCGAGTCTTTACTTGTATTAAACGCAATTACCTTAAAGCTCATGATGTGAGTTAAACTTATCAACTGTCCTAGTGACACATTTATGTGTCCCCATCGTCTAGAGGCCTAGGACACCGCCCTTTCACGGCGGTAACAGGGGTTCGAATCCCCTTGGGGACGCCACTTACTTATTTT
>NZ_JADYXJ010000061.1:0-561 GCF_015864365.1 Pseudoalteromonas sp. SWXJ133 | reverse complement strand
TTTTCTCAAAAAGCCGTGTTTTATAAAGAAAAAGAGGCCTTTTTAATTGATTTGACCGAGCAAGGTACAAAAAAAACGTACACCGTAAGTTATGTATTTGGCTTTGACCCACTGCAACAGTATTTAATTGAAGTTGAAAAAGGCAAATACCAAGTATTTCCCTTTGCATGGGATAGTCGCGCTAAATCACTAGGCGGAAAGCGTTGGTATGCCAACTACGCTAACGAAGATGTAAAACCCAGCGACCGTCTCCATTGGCTGCAACCTCTGCAAAACTGGAACGGCATGTGCGCCGATTGCCATTCAGATAATTTAAAGCGTAATTACACTACTGAAAAAGAAAGCTTTGATACGCACTTCTCGAATATAAATGTGGGCTGTAAATCGTGCCACAGCGATATAACGGATGAACATAAAACTAAAAAAATAATAAAGACAGCTCAAACAAGCCCTACCAATATGTCGCAGTGGAAAATAATTGGCGATAATAAAATTGCTACTTGGCAAGGTGAGCCGCGCGATAACAGCTTTATGCAAGGCTGTTATGCGTGTCATTCGCTT
>NZ_JADYXJ010000060.1:0-632 GCF_015864365.1 Pseudoalteromonas sp. SWXJ133 | reverse complement strand
CCAAACTTACTTGACGCTTTCTTGAAATTGCCATAAGACACCCTGCTCGTTTTTTGCACTAACTAAAACGTAGTCCTAAATTTTGAAAAGAGCAAAATTTAGGATGGGTGTCACTGTTAATCTTGCACCGGATTGAGCTCATTAAGACAGCTAATAGTGGTGGATGAAGATGTGTCTCAGGTTCATCAAATAAAACCAAGCTGCGCTTATCAGCATGAGAAATAATATTAACTATTGAATGTATGACGAACTTATGACCTGTTGAAGAATTACTAAATACATCTGATAAGCTGTTAGATAAATTATCAAAATCTATACTTTTAAATAGTTCATAAAAAGAACTTTCTTTTGATAAAATTTTTAATACGGCACGTAAAATATATATCCTTTTCAAATCAGTAATTTTATCAACCAAAACTTTAACTTCAGACAGTAGTACCTCTATTGATTTAAGGTTTGTAAATGATTGGCGATCTTTTAAAATTTCTTCTTTAGTGAGTTTTCCTCGCTTTGTAGTGGTCAATAAAATTTGGCCACAGTTTTAGAATCTTGATATCTAACCTCAGATTCATTTGGCGCTAAACCGGCATTATAATGATGCGGCCTAACGTTGTTGTAATATCCGTTGATAT